>JAYVAS010000124.1:0-10810 GCA_043750895.1 Pseudomonadota bacterium | reverse complement strand
CGGTGATGTTCGGGGTCTTCGTGGTCTGGTGGGCCACGGCCTGGCGGGGCGATCGGGTGGATCGCCTGTGCTGGTGGACCTCGGCGCCGGTGTTCGTCTGGTTCAGCTTCGCCTCGACCCGCTCGCCCGCCGAGGCCAACTGGGCGGCGACCGCCTACGTCGGGGCCGCGCTGGGCCTCACCCGCGCCGCGGCGGGGTGGGGTCGGGCCACCTGGGTCGGCCTGGGGACGGCGTCGGCGTTGTCGCTGTTGGGGCTCGTCCACGTCTACCGGCCGTTGGTGGGGGTGGCCGGGGATCCCGTGGCGCGGCTCGGGGCCGGGCGTACCCTGGCCGCGTCGGTGGAGGCATGGGGGGTCTCGCCGGTCTACACCAGCCGCTACCAGGAGGCGGCGGTGATCCGCTGGTACACCGGTCTCGACGCGGTGGCCCTCCCCGGCGTGGATCGCCCCGACCAGTATGACCTGTGGCCCACGCCATGGGCCGCCCGCGCGCTGTTCGTGCGCCCCTTCCGGTCCGGTCCGGCGCTGTCCTCGGACCCCTTCTGCGCCGACCACGGGCCGCCGAACGTGGTCACGGAAGCCGAGCGGGTGGTGGCCGGGGAGGCGACCGGCCAACGGCGGTGGCAGGTCTACGAGGTGACCGACTGCGGCCCGCCGGCGCGCGGTCCCTAGCCACGCCCCGGCCGGGATCGGCATAGATCGCCCGCCCGATGTCTCCTTCCGCCCGTCTCGCCGCCCGCTTCCGGCCGTATCGGTGGCAGCTCGCCGGGGCGATGGCCCTGGTGGTGGTGGGATCCGCGCTCCAGGGCGTCCCGGTCTTCCTGGTGAAGTGGGCGCTGGACGACGTCCTCCTCCCGGCCGACGCGGAACGGGCCCGCCTGCTCGCCCCGGTGATCGTCGGGCTCTACATCCTCAACGCGCTCGTCACCGTGGGGCGCGCCACCCTCACCCGGAGCATCGCCTGGCGGGTGGTCACCGACCTCCGCGAGGAGCTGCACACCCACCTGCTCTCCCTCGACGTGGGCTGGCACGGTGCCCGGCCTTCGGGGGAGCGCACCGCCCGCCTCATCGGGGACGTCAACACCCTCCAGTACGCGGTGAACGGGGTCGTCACCGCGGTGCAGAAGCCGGTCACGCTCCTGGTGTTGATCGGCGCCGCGGTGTTCATGAACCCCGTCCTCGCCGCCGTGGCGCTGGTCCTGCTGCCCTTCGCGGCGTTTCCGGTGCACCGCTTCGGGGCCTGGGTGCGGGTGGCGTCGCGGCAGGCGCTCGACGCCTCGGCGGCGCTGTCCGGGTCGGCCCAGGAGACCCTCGCCGGGATCCGCGTGGTGCAGGTGTTCGGCGGCGAGTCGGCCCGTCACGCACGCTTCCAGACCCTCAACCGGGCCCACGAGACGGCCCAGGTGCGCGCCCTGTTCGCGTCGCTGCTCCCGGCGCCCACGACCGAGGTGGTGGCGGCGATCGGCGTGGGGGCCGTGCTCTGGGTGGGGGCCGGTCAGGTCGCCGCGGGGGCCCTCGCCCCCGGCGCGCTGGTGGCCTTCATGGTCGCGCTGGCGGTCATGAACCAGCCGCTCAAGGGGCTCTCCGAGGTGGGCTCGCTCCTGCAGCGGTCCATCGCCGCGGCCGAGACCGTGTTCGGCCTGCTCGACGAGGTGAGCGCGGTGGCCGACGGGGGGCGGATCGTCGCCGAGGCGCCCGACGAGATCGCGCTGGTCGACGTGGCCGTGGACTACGGCGACGGCCCGGTGGTGTCGGGGGTGAGCTTCGCGGTGCGGGCCGGTCAGCGGGTCGCGCTGGTGGGCGCGTCGGGCGGGGGCAAGACGTCGCTGCTGTCGCTCTTCCCTCGGCTGCGGGACCCCTCGGCGGGGTCGGTGCGCTGGGCGGGCCACGACCTGCGGTCCCTGGATCTCGCCTCGCTGCGCGCCCGCATCGCGATGGTGACCCAGGAGAGCTTCCTCTTCGACGACACCGTCGCCGCCAACATCCGCTTCGGCCGGCCGGGCGCCTCCGACGCCGAGGTGGTGGCCGCGGCGCGGGCCGCGAACGCCGACGCCTTCATCACCGCGCTGCCCGCTGGCTACGACACCCCGATCCAGGAGCTGGGGATGCGGCTGTCCGGTGGGCAGCGTCAGCGCATCTGCATCGCCCGCGCCGTGCTCCGCGACGCGCCGGTGCTCCTGCTCGACGAGGCCACCTCCAACCTCGACGCCGAGTCCGAGGCGGCGGTGCAGGAGGCGCTGGACCGGCTGATGGTGGGGCGCACCACGGTGGTGGTGGCCCACCGCCTCTCGACCATCCGGGAGGCCGATCTCATCGTGGTCCTGGCCGGGGGTCGGGTGGTCGAGCGTGGGCGTCATGCCGAGCTGGTCGCGGCCGGCGGCGAGTACGCCCGCCTGGTCCAGAGGCAGGCATGATCGGCTGGAACCAGCGGGTGTACGACCTCGTCACCACCATCCCCGCCGGCCGGGTGATGGGCTACGGCCACGTCGCGGCGGCCCTGGGCCACCCCGGGATGGCCCGGCAGGTGGGGTGGGCGCTGGCGGCGCTGCCGGCGGGCTCGGCGGTGCCCTGGCAGCGGGTGTTGCGCAGCTCCGGGAGCCTGGCGTTCGCGGGTAGCCCCGAACGGGCGATGCGCCAACGCCTGCTGCTCGAGGCGGAGGGGGTGTGCTTCGGTCGGGATCGTGTCGACATGGCCCGCTACGGGTGGCGCCCGTGATCCTGGTCTGGGAGCTCCTCGTCGGCCTCTGCACCCCGGTCCTGGTCCTCGGCGCGCTGCTGTCGCGGCGGTTGCGGGTGGGGCTCCGCGCGCGCCTCGGGTTCCCGCAGGTGGGCGTCGAGCCCGGCGCGGTGTGGATCCACGCCGCGTCAATCGGCGAGGGTCGCGCCGCCAGCGCGCTGATCCGGGCGATCCGGGACGTGCGCCCCGACCTGGGTGTCGTGCGCAGCTTCAGCAGCGACGCGGGCGCGGCCGATGCCGCCGGTGCCGACCAGGCGATCGCCGCTCCGCTCGACAGCCCGCTGTGTGCGGGCCCGTGGCTCGATCGGGTGCGCCCGCGCTGCCTGATCCTGGTCGAGGCCGAGCTCTGGCCGTGCCTGCTCGCGGCCTGTAGGCGCCGCCGGATCCCGGTCGCCGTGGTGAACGCGCGCCTCGGTCCGGGGTTTCATCGCCTTCGTCGACTGGGGCTCTGGGGCGCGCTCAGCCGGGGGGTGAGCTTCGTGGCCGCCGACGCGCCGACCGCGGGGGTCCTGGGCGGGCTGGTCACCGGCGATCTGAAGGCCGAGGCGCCCTTTCCGCCCGCGGTGCTCACCTGGAGCCGCCCGGCGGTGGTGGCGGGGAGCACGCACCCCGGCGAGGAGCAGATGCTCCTGGCCGCCACGGCCACGCTGTCGCCCCGTCCGCTGCTGATCCTGGCGCCCCGGGACCCGGAACGCTTCGACGCGGTGGCGACGCTCCTCGACGGCGCCGGGGTGGCGTGGGTGCGCCGCACGCGGTGTGCGGGGGCGGTCCCGTCCTCGGTCGAGGTGGTGCTGCTCGACACCCTGGGCGAGCTCGCCGGCCTGTACCCGGGCGCCGATGCCGCCTTCGTCGGCGGGACCTTTCAACGGGACGTCGGCGGTCACTCCCCGTCCGAGCCCAAGGCCGCCGGGCTGCCGGTGGTGGCCGGGCCCCACACCCATGCCAACCTGGGCGCATGGGAGGGGGTGCGCGCATTCCACGCGGTGACGCCTCTGGCGTTGCGATCGGCGCTGGCGGCTGCGTTGGCGGCCGGTCGAGTGCCGGTGGCGGGCGCGGCGGCGGCGGTGGCGACGGTCGAGGTGCTCACCCCCTGGTTGGATGCCCCTACCCCCCCCGAGCCGTGGCAGCGGGGGTGGCTGGTGCCGCTGGTCCCGTTCTGGCAGCTCGGGGTGTGGCTCCGACCGGGCCGCCCGCGCCGCGCGGCGCTGCCGGTGATCCTGGTCGGCGCGCTCACCGCGGGTGGCACCGGAAAGACGCCCGTGGCGGGGTTCCTGGCCGAGCGTCTCGCGGCCCGGCAGCCGTGCGTGGTGGGGCGGGGGTACCGCCGCTCCGCGGGGCGCGACGTGCGGACCCGGGGCGAAGCGTCGGAGCTCGGCGACGAGCTGACGATGTTGGCCCGGCGGGGGGTGCAGGTGGTGTCCAGCCCCGATCGGCACGCCGGCATCGCCGCAGCGGCGCGGGAGGGGAGCGGGGTGGTGGTCCTCGACGACGGCTGGATGGATCCCACCCTCTCGCCCGACCTGACGGTGGTGGTGGTCGACGCGCGCTGGCCCGAGGGCGGCGGGCCGATTCCGGTCGGCACCCGCCGGGTTCCGCTGGGGTGGTTGGCGCGCGCCGACGTGGTGTGGGTCAACCACGGCGCCCTTCCGGGGCACTTTCGGCGCCATCTCCGTCCCGACGCGGTGGTGGTCGAGGCGCGCTACCGGCCGGTGGGGTGGTTGTTCCGGGGCAAGAAGCTCCCCTTGGACGCCCTCCCCGATCGGCACGTGGCGGCGTTCGCGGGCATCGCCCGGCCCGAGGGCTTCTTCCACCAGCTCCGGCAGCTCGGCTGCACCTTGATCAAGGCCGGCGTGTTCCCGGATCACCACGTGTTCCGTTGGTCGGACCTGCAGAGCATCGAGGCATGGACCGACGACCACGTGGTGGTCACCACCGAGAAGGACGCGGCCCGGCTGCCGCGTGACGCCGGGGTCTACGTCCTGTGCGTCGCCCCCGAGATCGTGCACGGCGCCGAGGCGCTCGACACCCTGTTGCGGCGGTTCGATGGATCTGCGTGACGTGGGCCTCTGGCTCGCCGCGCGGGTGCCGTTGGTGGTCGCCGACGGGCTCGCGTGGCTCGTGGCGTGGACCTGGTGGTGGCTTGTCCCCGTGCGACGGGCGGTGGCGGTGGACAACCTCACCCGGGCCCTCCCGGGCGTGCCCGCGCGACCCACCCTCACCCGGATGATGCACGACATCGTGCTCGGCTACTTCGAGCTGCTGCAGTACGAACGCGGCCGGGTGGTCATCGAGATGGACGCGACGGCGGTGCCGCCCGGCTCCCTGCTCGTGGCTGGCCACGGCGGCAGCTGGGACCTGGGGCTGGTGGCCTCGGCGGACGCGCTCCCCCTCAGCATCTTCCTGCGCACCCCCACGAACCGCTGGGCGCGGGACCGGCTGGCGGCGCTCCGCGCGCGCCACGACGTGGGGGCCCTGCTCCCCGGCACCACCCTCGACGCCGCCTACGCGGCCCTGGAAGCGGGGCGATCGGTGTTCTTCGTCCAGGATCAGCGCTACGCGCGGGGGATCGACAGCCCCTTCTTCGGTCGGCCGGCGCGGACCTCGACCGGCCTGGCCACCGCGGCGCTGCGCACAGGGCGGCCGGTGTACGCCGCCTGGCCGGTGCGCCTGGGGCGGGGCCGTCATCGGATTCAGTTCGTGGCCCTGCCGCTGCCGGCGCCCACCGGAGACCATGCCGCGGACCGTCAGGCGATCACGGACCAGGTGAACCGGTGGTACGAGGCGCAGATTCGGGCGTATCCACCGGGCTGGTTGTGGCTGCACCGCCGGTGGCAGTAGCGGCCTCGGCCTGTTGCCGCAGCAGCTCGTCCCGCTGCGCGCGGATGGCGGCGTCGGCGGCGTCCGCCTCCTCGGGGAGGAACGTGACCTGGACCGTGCGCACGAACACCCGGCTGGCCTGCTCCCACACGAAGGTCAGCACCGAGGCGCCGAGCCCCACCACGACGACCAGCATGAGCCCCGCCGAGCGGCCCTGTCCGCTCCCCCGCGTCTTGCCGACGAGGGAGAAGATGGGACGCTGGTCGGAAGACGATCCGTCGGACACGCGTTGACCTATCCTACCCGGAAGGTGCCGGCCGACCGAGAACCGCTTCCTGGTGGTAGCGGTCGTTTCGGGTGAAGGTGTCTGTACGGTAGTCCGAAGGAGAGGTCATGATTCTCGCGCTTACCCTCGCCGCCTACGCCGACTCGATCACGCTCGACTCGGGGGCTACCATCGAGGGGGACCTCGCCCGCTACGAGTTCGGTGGGGACTGTCAGATCAGCGTCACCGAAGGGGAGCTGAGCGGCGTCATCCTGATCGTCCCCTGTCACCGGGTCGAGGCCTTCGTCCGGACCAACCCGGTGGTGCCGGCGCCCATCGGCCTCACCAGCATGGCGCCCCCGTCCTACGCGCCCGCCCGCGCCACTCCGGTGGCCCCGGTAGCCGTGCGGGAGGTCGCGCCCCAGCCGGTCGCCGCGGCGGTGGTCGAGGCCCCTGCGGTGGCCGAGCTCAACGCCGAGGCCGAAGCCTTGCCCGTGACCGACACGGCGCCCGTCGCCGCGGTCCCGGCCGTCGAGGAGTCGGCGCCGGTGGAGACCTCGGCGGTCGCCCCCTACGGCGGGCTGACGCCCCGTCCCGCGCCGGCCATGGGCAGCGTGGACGCGGAGGAAGACGAAGCGCCCGAGGCGACCCCTTCCCGGCGGCCGGTTTCCTTCTGATTTCTGACTTCCCGCTCACACGCCCCACCAGACCTGGTCGTACGATGGCGTGTGCGTCGTTGTCCGCCTGGAACCCCCGCCGCGGCCTGTCTGGTCGTCGTCGCGTGCTCCGGCACCCTGGAGCGGCCCCTGCACCCGGCGGTCACCGACTCGGCCATCACCGAGGTCCGCGACGACACCGCCCGCTCCGTCACCGAAACCACGACGGCCACCCCGTCCTGCCCGCGCCTGGTCGCGCCCGCCGATGCCCCGAGGGTCACGCCTGACCTCGACGGCGCCGCGCTCGCCGCCGCCGTAGCCGCGGCGCCGGAGGGGTCGACCGTGGTGTTCGCGCCCGGGGTGTACGACCTGGGCGGGGTGCCGCTGCGCCTCGACACCCCCGGGGTGACGCTGGTGTCGGAGTCCGGCTACCCGGACGACGTGTTGATAGACGGGGGGTACCGCGTCGAGACGGTCCTCACCATCACCGCCTCGGACGTGCACGTGGGCGGGCTGCTCTTCGCGCACAGCACGGGGACGCTCATCGACGTGGTCCCCGCCGGGGCGTCGATCACCGGGTTGGAGCTCGTTTCGCTCGGGCTGACCGATCCCGGGGGCGTGGCCATGCGCTTTGGCACCGACGGCGCCGACCATTGGGTGGACGGGGCCGAGCTGGGGTGCAGTCGC
This sequence comes from Pseudomonadota bacterium, assembly GCA_043750895.1. GTDB lineage: Bacteria > Myxococcota_A > UBA796 > UBA796 > SXON01 > JAYVAS01. The sequence goes on along the minus strand of JAYVAS010000124.1, from coordinate 3,649 downwards.
TTCGAGCTGACCAGCGCGGGGCGCAGCGACGTGTCCCGACGCAGCGGCGGCACCTGCGCCACGGGCGGGCTCGACGTCTACGGGGCCGACGCCCCCTGGGTGCACGACGTCAACGTCTCCGGCTTCTGGTGCGCCAACGGGACCTCCGGCCCCGCCATCCACCTCCGCGGCGGGACCCGCGGCGCGCTCATCGAGCGCAGCTTCGTGCTGGACGGCGCACAGGGGGTGCTGATCGGCGAGGCCGAGACCGGCTCCGGCCGCGCGGCCCCGGAGGGAGCGTGCGGGGAAGGCGCGGGGGCGCTCGGGGTCTACGGGAGTGTGGTCCGGAACCTTGGTGTCACCCTCACCGACCCCAACCTCGAGAGCGCGGAAGCCGGCTTCGTGGTCGGGGTGGGCGTCGAGCACGCCTGCGCGGTGGTCCTCGCGCACAACACCGTCTACGTGGCGCAGCCGGCCCGGCGCGGGGACTTCGTGGTCGGCGCCGGGGCGGAGGCGACGCTGCTGAACAACCTGGGCACGGTCCCCATCGTCGTGGACCCCGCGGGCGTGGCGGTGGAGGCGGGAAACCTGGTCGGCACCGCGGACTGGCTCACCACCGACCTGCACCTGCGGAGCGACGCGCCCGCCGTGGACGCCGGACAACCGCTCTCGGCGGGCACCTGCGCGGACGATCGGGACGGCGACCTCCGCGACGCCCTGCCCGACGTCGGTGCCGACGAACGATGATGCTGCTGGTCGGGCTCTCGCTGGCGGCCCCGCTGACGGTGGGCGAGCGGCTGGAGTGGGCGGTGAGCTGGATGGGGATCGAGGCGGGAACCGCGTGGTCCACGGTGTCGCAGCAGGACGGGCGCTGGGTGGTGGAGGCCGGGGCGCGCAACGCCGGCTGGCTCGACAACCTCTACCCGATCGACGATTGGATGCGGTCGACCTGGCGCGACGTGGGCAGCGAGCGCTACGAGACCCGCTTCCGCGAGGGGCGTTTCCACCAGGATCAGGACATGCGGCTCGGCCCGCCCGAGATCCAGGTGTCCCGGGGCCAGAACAACGGCGATCAGGGCTGGCACACCTGGGACAGCCACTACCGCTACGTGCCGTTGGCGGAGGACCCGATCTCGGCGGTGTTCCGCCTGCGCGTGAGCCCGCCGCCGGTGGGCGGTGCGGTCGAGATTCCGGTTTTCAACGGCAAGAAGACCCTCAGCCTGCGCGCGACCGGGGCGGTGGGGGAGGCGGTCGACGGCACCCCCACCCGGGAGGTGACGGTGCGGAGCGCGGGGGACGGAGACTATGAGGGTGCGGTGACCATCCTCCTCTCCGAAGACGCCGACCGGGTGCCGCTGCGGGTGTACGTCAGCACACGCGCGGGGCCGGTGATCGTCGCCCTCCGGAAGCGGACGCTGCCGTGAACGTGGTCCACGTGGACACGGCGACCGAGTGGCGTGGGGGCCAGCAACAGCTCGCCTACCTGCTCCAGGCCCGCCCGGGCGATCGCTGGGCCGGGGTCCCCGGGTCGCCCCTGTCCGAGGTGGTCGGCCCGCCCCACATCCCGCTCCGACCCGGCGCCGATCCGCGCAACGCCCTGGCGCTCCTGGGGGTCTCCGCCGACCTCTTCGCCGCCCACACGCCGCACGCCCACGGCGTCTGTCTGTTGGCCCAGAAGCGCACCATCGTGCATCGCCGGGTCGACTTCGCCCTCCGGCATCCCTCCAAGTATCGGATGGCCCACGGCATCATCGCGGTGAGCCGGGGCGTGGCCGGGGTGCTCATCGCGGCCGGCGTCGACCCCGCGCGCATCGAGGTGGTGTACGACGGGGTGGCGCCGGTCGAGGACGGCCCCACCTACGAGGGGTTGACCGGCCCGGTGTACGCCTGTGTCGGCGCGCTGGTGAACCACAAGGGGCACCGCTACGCGGTGGACGCGATGTTCGCGCTGCGCGGAACGCTGCTGATCGCCGGGGAGGGGGCCAACCGCGCCCCGCTGCAGAAGCGGATCCAGGACCGGGGTCTGGCGGGCCGGGTACGGCTGCTCGGTCAGCTTCCCGAGCTGGGGGGGCTCTTCGCCAGCGTCGACGCGCTGGTCCACCCCTCGGTGGAGGAGGGCTTCGGGCAGGTGGTGGTGGAGGCGATGCTGGCCGGCTGCCGCGTGGTGACCACGACGGCCGGGGGCCTGCCGGAGCTGGTGGGGGACTGTGGCGAGCTGGTCGCCCCTGCCGATGCCGACGCGCTGGCCGTGGGCATGTTGCGGGTGCTCGACCGGCCGCGCGGGGAGGGGGTGGTGCGCGCCCAGGGCTTCAGCGTGGGCCACATGGTCGAAGGCACCACGCGGGCCTACGCCCGGTTCCTCGCCGGGTAGACGCCCCCTACCAGGTCGCGACGCGCGCGTTGACACGCGCCTGGACGATCCCCAGCGCCAGGCCGGCCCCCACCAGGGCCGAGCCGGGGTTCACGATCTCGGGCTCGCTGCCGGACACCGACGCGCCGACCAGCCAGGCGGTGCCGACCCCGTAGCAGGCCCAGCCGGTGACGAGCGCGACCGCGTTCACCCGCTCTCCCGACCGGCGCAGGGCGCGACGTTGGGCGCCGGCCCCGGCGAGGACCGCGGTGGCGCCCCCGAACTCGGTCGCAACGGCGAAGGCGGTCACCGGGTTGGTCCAGAACTGGGCGTCATCCGCGGGGCCGTTGAGCAGGTGCGCGACGATGCCGGTGGTGGCGGCGGCTGAGCCGATGATGACGGCGCCCCGGCCGCCTTCCCAGTGGGGGGGCGGGCCCGAGGGCGGTTCAGCCATCGGGCTGGGCTCGGGGATGGGCGTGGGCGCGGCGCTCCCGACCTCGGGGATGACGGCGCCGGTCGACGGGTCCGCCTCGGGGACGGGCGAGACCGGCGCGACGGGCGCGACGGGCGCAGCGGCGACGACGGAGACGACGCGGGACCGCGACACGGGGGTGACCTGCCCGTCGATGTTCAGCAGGTACATGTCCGCGTTCACCGCGAGCACGGCGCCGGTGAGCACCGAGCCGTCGTCCAGGGTGAGGGTCAGGCTGGGGTTGCCCCCCACCGGGCTCATCGGGGCACTCTGGGCGAAGGCAGGGGAGGCGAGGAGGATGCACAGGGCGAGGACGCTCATTGGACACGCACGTCGGCGGTGGTGCCGGCCGCGTCGACCGTCCAGTCCCCGTCGGGGACCCCTTCGAGCCGGTAGCCGAGGTCGTAGCTGCACTGACAATCGCAGGGTTCGCCGACGGGCGCGTAGTCGACCGAGACGGTGCCGACCTCCGGTCGCGCCCAGGCGGCGACGGTGAACCCGAGGCAACAGTCGGCGCGGTACCCGAGGTGGGCGACGAGGACCGCTCCGCCCCCCATGTTGGAGAGGCTCAGGCGCTCCTCGGCCAGCGCGGTGTCGTCGGCGCAGTCGCTGACCTCGAGGTTGGCCACGCCGAGCGCCTGGAGGGTGTCGGTCCCCGTGGTGGTCGCCGCGCCGGACGCGGCGCAAGCGAGGAGTAAGGCGTGCATCGATTGCTCCAGGTGCCCGGCGTAGCCTAACCCACGATACGGCGGTGGGATGTGGCTGGTGGTCGCGACAGCCTGGGCGGGAGCCTGGGTCCCCGCTCCGGGACATGGCTATGCGAAGCTGGGCGGGGGCGCCGCGATCGG
>JAYVAS010000123.1:0-25229 GCA_043750895.1 Pseudomonadota bacterium | reverse complement strand
GCGGCCGCCCACGCCCACGGTGACACAGGCACGGTGATGTATCGATGTGTCGCGCCCGAAGGCTACGGCACGGCCGACACCGACTGCGACGACACCGACCCCGCCGTACACATCGACGCCCCGGAGGTGTGCGGCAACGACGTGGACGACAACTGCGACGGCGGCCCGTCCGGATGCGGGATCACCGACACCCGCACCTCGGACGAGGCCGACGGGGTCATCTCCGGGACCTACGCCAGCGGCTACCTCGGGTGGACCGTCACCCCCCTGGACGACCTCGACGGCGATGGTGCCGCCGACATCCTCGTCGGCGCCCCCGGCTGGTCGGGCACGTACAGCAACTGCGGCCGGATGTCGGTCTACTCGCTCCTCGATCCCGCCACCCCCTGGCTCACCATCGAAGGCGAGGCGTCCAGCGACTCGATGGGGCAGGGATCGAGCCCGGCCGGAGACATGGACGGAGACGGAATCGGCGACTTCCTCGTGGGCGCACCGCCCGCGGAGGCGACCGTGGGCGGCGAAGGCCTGGTCTGGCTGTTCTCGGGCGCCCTGAGCGGCACGGTCACCCCGGCGGCGGCGGCGCTCACCCTGAACGGCGAAGCCGGTTCGGACGCCGTCGGGCTGGTCACCCTCACCGCCGATGTCGACGGCGACGGAACCCGAGAGATCGTGGCGTCTTCCGCCGGCAACGACGACGCGGGCGCGGGCGCAGGCGCGGTCTACGTCTACGCGTGGGCCGGCGAAGCCGCTGGGGGCTTTGCGGACGCCGTCCTCGAGATCACGGGCGAGCGCGCCTCCGACTACGCCGGTCGTAGCGTCGCGGCGGTCGATTGGAACGGGGACGGGCTCGACGAGCTCGCCATCGGATCCTCGGACGCCGATGTCCTCGCGGTCAACGCCGGGGCGGTCTGGGTGACGGACGCGAGCGGCTCCGGAACCACCAGCGTCGCCTACGCCGACGTGCTGCTTGACGGTGGAGAGGCCTTGGCCGCGGCCGGGATGGACCTGGACGCTGGCCAGGATGTCGACGGCGACGGCTTGTCGGACCTCCTCGTAGGCGCCTCCTTCGCCACCGGTGAGGCCTCCGGGTCCGGCGCGATCTACGTGATCCTCGCCGGGACCGGCAGCTCGGCGCTCACCGACGCGTACGCGGTCCTCCAGGGCGGCGTGAGCGGCGACGGTTTCGGGGCGGCGGTGGCCTTGCTCGGCGACCTCGACGGAGACGGCGACGGCGACGCGGCCGGCGGGGCGATCGGCGCCGACGGAGCCGCGAGCAGCACCGGCGAGGTCCGCATCTTCTACGGCCCCCTGACGGGACGGATGACCCCGGGCGCCACGATCACCGGGACGCTGAACGGCGATCAGCTCGGCCTCAGCGTCACCGGCATCGCGGACCAGGATGGGGACGGCGACGACGAACTCCTGTTCTCCTCCGCGTACGACGACGCCGCGGCGACCAACGGCGGCTCCGTCTACTGGCTCTGGGGCGGTCCCGGCATGTGACGGGAGCGTCAAGGCTGCCCCGCCCGCGATCCTTCGGCCCGAAGCGCAGTATCCTCGGCCTGAGGTTCCATGCTGCTCCTCTCCTTCGCGCTCGCCGCCCCTCCTCCCCCTGTCGTCGGCGGCGAACCCGCCCCGGACGGCGCATGGCCCGACACGGCCGCGATCTACTTCCGTAGCGGCGTGGGCTGCACCGGCACCCTCATCGCCCCCAACCTCGTGCTCACCGCCGGCCACTGCGCCGGGGGCATCACCCAGGTGAAGGTCGGCGCCACCGACTACACCGACAACACCGGCGAGACGATCCCCGTCGCCGAGGAGCACGAGTACCCCGACTCGCAGCGTAGCTACGACGTCACCCTGCTCGTGCTCTCGCGGGACAGCACCGTCACCCCCCGGCCCCTGGCCCTGGACTGCATCCTCACCGACCACCTCCGTGACGGCGCCGACATCGCCATCGTCGGCTACGGCGCCACCAATCCGCAGGGTACCCGATACCCGACCAACCTCTACCAGGCCTTCAGCACCGTCACCGACGCCGACTGCTCCGACGCCTCCATCGGCTGCCAACGGGCGGTGTCCCCCAACGGTGAGGTGGCGGCCGGCGGCGACGGCGTCGACAGCTGCTACGGCGACTCGGGCGGCCCGCTCTACCTGGACGTGTACGGCGACTACTACCTGGTCGGTGTCACCTCCCGCGGTGTCAACGGCGCCGCCGACTGCGGCTACGGCGGCATCTACGTGCGTCCCGACGCCATCATCGACTGGATCGAGTCCACCTCCGGGGAGACCCTCCCGCGACCGGACTGCACCGAGAACCTCGCGCCCGTCCCCACCGCCGACGACATCTCCGTGGACGAGGGCGCCGTCGGCACCTCCCAGGTCGCCGCCAACGACCCCGACACCGCCGACCGCCACAGCTTCACCATCGTCACCGAGCCCGAGTTCGGCACCGCCGTCCTCGAACCGTCCGGCTACCTGACCTACAACGCCAACGGGGGTCCGGGGAACACCCGTATCGTGATCTCGGTGAGCGACGACGGCGACCCCGCCGAGAGCGCCACCGTGGTGGTCGAGGTGGCGGTCAACGCCGCCGAGGCCGACACGGACATCCCGGAGGACGGCACCGGTGACGATCCCGTCGACGACCGGCCTTCCGACGGCGAGGAGGACATCACCCGGAAGGAGCTGGGCGGCTGCGGCTGCGCGGCGGGCGGTCCAGCCGGCGCGGGTTGGCTGCTGGCGGGCGCGGCGTTGTGGGGACGACGGAGGCGGAGCCGGTAAATGGATCCGCCCAAAGGGGTCTGACCCCACACCGGATCCTTTTAGCCGCGCGCCCCGACCGACGCGCCCCGACCGACGCGCACCGACCGACGCGCACCGACCGACGGCGCCTGGCCCGCTACCCCACCCGGGTCGCCAGGCTGTCCACCGCGTGCACCGGCGCGCCGTCACCCTTCATCAGGTGCGCGATCGAGCCGAGCACCAGCTTGTGGCAGGCGAGCATGCCCTTCCCGGCGAACTCGGGCGACACCACCACGATCGAGAAGTGGCCGCCGCCGCCGGTGACGTCGGCCTTCGCGTTGGGGATCGCCGCTTGGATCGCGTCGCGGACCGCGTCGACGACGGAGCCCTGGAAGTTCGTGGGATGGGAGGACATGGCAATCCGGGGTGAGCCGAGGCCTTAACCCCCGCGAAAAAATCGTGTCCCCCGGGGGCCGTGGCCGGGGGTCTTGAGTACGAATGTCGCCGAGCCTGACCATCGCCGCCACCACCACCGACGAAGCGACGCTGCTCGCCGCCCTGGACCGGGTGGCGGGCGCCCATGTGGCCCTCGCGACCCGGATCACCGGGAACGCGGAGGATGGCCGTGAGGTGGTGCAGGAGGCCTGGTTTCGCGCGTGGCGCCACCGGGGCAGCCTGCACGCCGATGGGGCGCTGGAGGGTTGGCTGCGCGCCATCCTGGTCCGCGAGTGCTACCGCCACCTGACCCGTCGGGCCCTCCGTCGCTGGCTCCCGTTCGGAGAGAAGGTGCCCGACCTGGCCGACCCCCGACCGACCCCAGAGCGCGCCGTCGCCGACGCCGACACGATCCGCCGGCTCCGCCACTACGTGGAGGCGCTACCGCCCCGCCAACGCCTGGCCTGGGGCCTGCGCTTCGACGAAGGGTGGACGGTGCCCGAGATCGCCGCCGCCACCGACACCTCCCCCGACACCGTGAAGACCCACCTCGAACGGGCGCTGGCCACCCTCCAGCGCCGCCTCGGAGGCACCCATGTCCTGTGACGCCGTCCGCGCCGCCCTGATCGATGGCCACCCCACCACCCCCTGGGCCGACCACGTGGCCACCTGCCCGGCGTGCCGGGTGCTGGTCGCGGCGCCGCCCCCCTCTGTCGAGGTGGCGCGTCCGACCCCCGACTTCGCCCGGTTCCGTGCGCGCGCGCGCCGAGAGACGCTCACCCGCGCCGCGATCGGGGCCGCGGCCCTCGCCGCCGTGGCCCTGGTGTGGTTCCAGGTGACCCGACCCGACACGCCCGACCCCGCGCTCGCCGCCGCGGGCGCGGCCTCCGAAGCGCCCCACGCCGCCGTCGCCGATGCCGCCTCCAACGACGCCCCCGACGCCCCCGACACCGGCGACGTGCTGGGTCACCCCGAGCAGCTCGCCGCCTTCACGGTCGGCACCGACCTCTCCGACGACCCCATGGAGGTCGACCCCCTCTCCGATTTCGAAGACCCCACCGACCTCCTCACCACCGCCCTCCTGGGCCAAGGAAGCCTCTGATGCGCACCCTCCTGACCGTCGCCCTCCTCTCCTTCGGGATGTTCTCCACCATCCAGCCCGCCGTCGCCGGCGAAGGCCGCTACGCCGAAGTCGTCGCCCAGCTCGGCCTCTCTGCCGAGCAGCAGACCCGGGTGGAGGAGATCATCTACCAGTCCAAGACCGCGCGGGTCGACATCCGCGCCCGGCTCGACAAGGCGAAGCTCGAGCTGCGCCACACCCTCGGCGCCGACACGCTCGACGAGAAGGCGGTCCGCAAGGCGACCGAGAACCTGAACGCCGCCACCGCGGGCCTGGTCCAGAACCGTGTCGATCAGGTGATCGCGCTGCGAAAGGTGCTCACCGCCGCCCAGTTCGAGCAGCTCGAAACGATGTGGAAGGGGGGACGCGGCGGCGAGCGCGGTGAACGCGGCGACCGGCTGCGCGAGCGGCTGCGGGGCGGGGACGCGCCCGACGCGCAGTGATAGCTCCGAGGGGTGCCCCCCCTCATCTGGATCTTCCACCTGTTCTTCTGGTTGCCCTTCGTGGGGCGCGGCATCCGCGAACGCCGCGAGGGCAAGCACGGCGAGGCCACCGTCGCCGTCCACCCCCGGTCGACGGCGCTGCTGGCTGCGCACACGGCGGCGATGGTCCTCGTCTACGTCGGCATCGCGGCCGGAGCGTCGCTCGACCACGGCTTCGGCGCCCGCGAGGTCGCCGGGGCGGTGGTGATCCAGGCGGGGATGCTGCTCGCCCAATGGACCCTGCGCACCTTCCGCTCCTGGCGCGTGCCCGCCGAGATCGGGGTCAGCCACCAGCTTCAGACCAACGGCCCCTTCGCCTGGCTGCGCCACCCCATCTACATGGCCATGAACCTGCTGTGCCTGGGGAGCTTCATCTGGCGGCCCCACCCGCTCATCCTCGCGGGCTTCGCCCTCGGCTGGATCGTGGGCGAGCTACGCGCCCGCGCCGAAGAGGGCCTGTTGACGGCCCACTTCGGGGACGCCTACCGCACCTACATGGCCCGGACCCGACGGTTCATCCCCGGCGTCTACTGACCGCGCGCGCTCACAGCCCGGCGAAGAGGCCGAGCGGCCGGTCGACGCGGGCTGCCCACGCCGCCTCGTTGTGCTCGGCGCCGGGCTCCCACCAGTGCCAGAGGTCCACGTCGAAGGTGTAGCCGGCGTCGGCGAGCACATCGCGTAGCTGCAGGTTCTCGCAGTAGTTGTCGCCGCTGGAGGGGTCGTCGTCGTCGATGCCGTCGCCGTCCCCGTCGAAACAGTCGCCCTCGCCGCCGGAGTCCAGGTACAGCGCGGTGTCACGGTGGCCGGCGTCGGCGTAGATCTCGATGATGGTGGGGTTGTTCGCCCCGATGCTGCCCCACCCCATGGTGCCCGACATCGACCCCGCGAAGGCGTACTCCCCGGGTTGGAGATCCGCGATCACGAAGCTGACCAATCCGCCCAGGGAGCTGCCGAGCAGCCCGACCGTGCCTTCCTCACCGTACGCGGCGGCGATCACCGGTCGGACGTCCTCCCGGAGGTAGTCGGCGTAGGTCGCAGCGTCCCCGCCGTACCAGGCCCCGTAGATGTAGTCCTCGACGTGCGTGTACTCCTCGGCGCGCGCGGGCGTGTTGTCGATGCCGACGACCAGCATGCCCGCGGGCACCACGTGGTCGACCTGCCACCCGCCGTAGAAGGCGTTGGGGTCGAACAGGTTCTGCCCGTCCATCATGTAGAGGGTGTGGGTGTGGCCGCCGCCGGGTACCCAGAGGTGCAGGGTCCGCGCGTCCAGGCCCTGTCCGCCGACCCGGAACTGGCGCTCCAGATGGCCCACGGTCGGGTCCGGGATCAGGCTGAGCTCGCCGAACTCGTCGTAACGGTAGGCGCGGCCCCAGGGGTCCGCCGTCCAGTCGGCGCCGTCGGTGTACTTGTAGCCCCCGCCGGGCTCGGCGGGACGGACCAGCCAGGAGAAGTCGTCCTCCTGCGTCATCGGCTCCGGGGTCCAGCCCCCGTGGTCTCCGGCGAGCCCATACGCGCTGCCCAGCGTACTCACGAAGAGCCAGCCGCCGTCCACCGGGGCGGGCCACCCCGTTTCACGTGAAACCTCGAGCAGGGTGCCGTCGCGGTCGACGCGCAGCGCCTCGACGAGGGCGTCGACGTCGGTGAGCGTCGCGCCCGAGTCCTCCTCGGAGGTGTCGGTGTCGTCGGTCGTCGGATCGGTGTCCACGATCGTGTCGGGACGGTCGGTGACGCCGCTGGACACCGCGTCCTTGCCCTCGCCGAAACAACCGACGAGGAGGAGCATCATCCCGAGACGTCCTCGCCACCGTCCACGTGGAGGACGTTGCCGTTCATCCAGTGGGTGTCGGCGTGCGCGAGCTGCACCAGGCAGGCCGCGACGTCGTCGGGGGTGGTGAGCCGACGGTGCGGGTTGCGGCCCTCCGCCGTGGCGACGAGCCGATCGGACCCGGGGATCTTGTCCAGCGCCGCGGTGCGGGTGACGCCCGCGAGGATGGCGTTGGTGGTGATGCCACGTGGCGCGAGCTCCATCGCGAGCTGCCGACAGTGGGACTCGAGGCAGGCCTTGGCCGCCGACACGGGCCCGTAGCCGGCCCACGCGATCTTGGAGCCGGAGGAGGTCATCGCGAAGATGCGGCCGCCGCGGCCCATGAGGCCCGCTGCCATCACGTCCTGGGTCCAGTAGACGAGGCTGTGGGCCATGACGTCCACCGTCATCTCGAGCTGCTTCCGGGTGACCTGACGGCCGGCTTCGGGCACGAAGGGCACCAGCGAGCCGAAGGCGAGGGAGTGCAGGAGCACCCGGATCTCGCAGCCGACGAGCGCCGCCACCACCTCGGCCCGACGGTCATCGTCGGCGGCGTTGACGTTGAAGAGGCGGATCTGCCGACCCATGGCCGTGATTTCGGCCACCAGGGCGTCGATGGCGGGCTGGGCCGCACGGCGGTCGAGGTGGACCCCCGCCACGTCGAAGCCGGCGCGCGCGAACGCACGCGCGCTCGCCGCACCGAAGCCGCTGGACGCTCCGAGGATGAGCACCCACGGAGCGGACACGACCTACTTGCCCGGGGTCGGAGGAGCGGTGGCGGGGGCGACCTTGAGCGCCGGGGGAGCCGCGTCGCCCTTGTCGGCATCGGTGGAGGCGGGGCTCACGGTGGCCCCGGCCGCGCCGCCGGCCTCGGTGATGGTGGCGCCCTTCTTGAGCTCGTCGATGTACTTCTCGATGACCTCGTTGCGGAGCTGACCCTTGATCTTCTCGGAGACCTCTTCGACGGGGATGGACTCCCGCTTGTCGTCGATGAAGATCACGTGGAACCCGAACTTGGACTGCACGGGCCCGATGATCTCGCCCTTGGTGCCCGCGAAGGCCGCGGTGGCGAACTCGGGGACCATCTGCTTCTCGTCGAACCAGCCGAGGTCTCCACCGGCCTTGCCGGACCGGGCGTCGACGCTCTTCTCGGCGGCGACCTTGGAGAAGGAGGCCGGATCCGCCTTGACGGCGACGAGGATCGCGTCGGCCTCGGCCTTGTCCTTCACCAGGATGTGGCGGGCCTTGACCTGGGGACGGGCGAACTGGACGAGGTGGTCGTTGTACCAGGCCTTGACCGCGGCGTCGTTGGTGCGCTCGGTGACGACCGAGTCGAGCAGGGCGCGAGAGAGGGCGTCACGCTCGGCGAGCGCGATGGCCTGCTTCATCTCGGGCTTCTCGTAGAGCTTGGCCTTGACGGCCTCCTGGTAGAGGAGCTCGCCGACGACGAGGTTGTCCTTCACCATGTCCATCTGGCCCTTGGCGACCAGTTGGTCCCGGGTGCCGGCCGGCATCTGCGCGAGGAAGGCCTCCAACATGCCCTCCGTCACGTTCTGCCCGTTGACGGTCTTGATCACCGTGCCGGAGCGCTCGATGATGCCAGGAACCGGGGCGGGCTCCTCTTTGCAGGCGGCGAGGAGAACAACGAGAGGAAGGAAGCGCATGAGAACCTCGATGCCCGATTCTTCGGGGCGCGCCCCTCTACGCGAGCGCGCGCAGGCCGTCAAGCGGCACGGCCATCACGGGAGGCGAGCTTTATTACGGCAGCCCCGAGGCCCGCGGGACGCACCGGGACGCGCCGCGCTTCGTCGGCCGCTTCCGTCTCGGTGCCGACGTACGGCTTGCGGGTGCCGAACCACACGTCGGCCCAGGGTCGGGTCACGCACCAGTTGGCCTCCTGGGTCGGCCCCATGTGGTGATCGTAGTGCCACGGCAGGTGCGTCCGCGCCCAGCGCGGATCGAGGTGCGCCTTCCGATGGCACCGGTAGTAGTTCGCGGCGCAGTATACGACCGTGCCGGTGAAGAAGGGCGCCACCGGGAAGAGCGGGAGGAACGGGAGGGTGACGGCCACGAGCCCGGCCACCTCCTTGAACTGCGGTTCGGACCGCCAGAAGCCCCGGGTGTAGTCGGGGTCGTAGCCCTGCAGCCGAAGTGCATTGAGGTGATGGCGATGCAGATGGAATCGCCACCAGCCACCATGACGCCCCCTTCCGTGGAGCACCTCCTTGTGGAAGTACCACTCGAACACGTTCGACACCGCGAGACCGAGCGGAATCCCAATCACTGACGCATCCGTCACTTTCAAGATGACACGGGTGTCAGTTTTCGTCAAGGACGCCGCGGCCCGATTCGCATAGAGGGGCCGCATGCCTGCCTTCGCCGACACGAACGCCCACGGTCGCCGGGAACGCAACAAGCTCTCCAAACAACGGCGCCTGATCCAGGCCGGCAAGAACGCCTTCCTCGTCGACGGCTTCGTCGGGGCCTCGGTCGAGCGCATCGCGGCCGCCGCCGACGTGGCCCGCGGCACCTTCTACCTGTACTTTCCCGACAAGGAGGCCCTGTTCGCCCACGTCATGGACCACTTCTTCGGGCCGCTGCTCGTCGGGGTGCGGTCGGCGCGGGACGAGCTGGCGGCCTGCCCGGACACCGCGTCGACCTTCCCGGTCTACGGTCGCCTCGGGCTCGTGCTCTCCAGCCACCTCGTGACCCACCAGGACGAGGCGCGGCTCTACTTCGCCGAGGCCCGCGCCGTCGGCGCCGGCGGCGATCAGATCCGGCGCTGCATGGCCCAGATCGAACAGCTCACCGAGGAGATCCTCGCCGACGCCGTCCGCCGCGGGACCCTGCGCCCCCATGACGAGCGAGGCGTGGCCCTGGCCATCGTGGGGGGCATCGAGCGCCTGGTCTACGGCTTCCTCCAGGGGGACCGGCGGCTCGACCCGCAGCGGGTCACCGCCGAGGTGATCCAGCTCTTCCGGTACGGGCTGGCGCCCCAACTCCACGCTGGCCAGAACATCCGTTCAGGTTAGATCGCGCCATGCCGTTCGAGCTCGTCTCCCCCCACCAGCCCGCGGGCGACCAGCCCGAGGCGATTCGGCAGTTGGTCGAGGGGCTCCGGCGCGGGGATCGATCTCAGGTGCTCCTCGGCGCCACCGGCACCGGCAAGACCTTCACCATCGCCAACGTGATCGCCCAGTACCAGCGGCCCACCCTGGTGCTGGTCCACAACAAGACGCTGGCGGCCCAGCTCTACGGCGAGCTGCGCGCGCTCTTCCCCAACAACGCGGTCGAGTACTTCGTCTCCTACTTCGACTACTACCAGCCCGAAGCCTATGTCCCCTCGAGCGACACCTACATCGAGAAGGACAGCCTCATCAACGACCAGATCGACAAGCTGCGCCACAAGGCGACGCGGTCCCTGCTGGAGCGGAACGACGTCATCATCGTCGCGTCCGTGTCGTGCATCTACGGCATCGGGTCGCCGGAGGCCTACAACGGGATGCTGCTCCAGTTGGAGCAGGGCCAGCGCATCGACCGCCGGCAGATCCTCGCCAAGCTGGTCGAGCTCCAGTACAGCCGAAACGAGCAGGACCTCCAGCGCGGCTCCTTCCGCGCCCGCGGGGACGTGATCGAGCTCATCGCCGCCTCGGAGACGGACAAGGCCATCCGCATCGAGCTCTTCGGGGACGAGGTGGAGCGCATCACCGAGTTCGACCCCCTGCGGAACCGGAAGCTGGCCACGCTGGACAAGGTCGCCATCTACCCGGCCTCCCACTACGTCACCCCCAAGGAGAAGCTCCAGCAGTCCATCGCCGGCATCCGCGCCGAGCTGCTCGAACGCCTGCAGGAGCTCCGCGAGAAGGACCTGCTGCTCGAAGCGCAGCGGCTCGAGCAGCGCTGCCTGTTCGACCTCGAGATGATGGAGGAGCTCGGCTACTGCAACGGCATCGAGAACTACTCCCGGCACCTCACCGGGCGCGCCCCCGGTGAGCCTCCGCCGACGCTGTTGGAGTACTTCCGCGGCAAATGGCTCCTGGTGGTGGACGAATCCCACGTCTCCGTGCCCCAGGCGGGCGGCATGTACCGCGGCGATCGTGCCCGCAAAGAGACCCTGGTGAAGTACGGCTTCCGCCTGCCGTCGGCGCTCGACAACCGCCCGCTCACCTTCGAGGAGTTCACCAGCCACGTCCACCAGGCCATCTACGTCTCGGCCACCCCCGCCGCGTGGGAGCTGGAGGAGGCGCTCGGGGTCGTCGCCGAGCAGGTGATCCGGCCCACCGGGCTCCTCGATCCGTTGGTGGAGGTGCGCCCCGCCACCAACCAGGTGGACGACGTCCTGGCCGAGATCCGCGCCACCGTGGCCGCCGGCTTCCGCATCCTCGTCACCACGCTCACCAAGCGTATGGCCCAGGAGCTGACGGACTACTACCGCGAGCTGGGTGTGCGCGTGCGCTACCTCCACTCCGACATCGACACCCTCGACCGCATGGAGATCCTCCGCGAGCTGCGCCTCGGGGAGTTCGACGTCCTCGTCGGCATCAACCTGCTCCGCGAGGGCCTGGACCTGCCCGAGGTGGCGCTGGTCACCATCCTCGACGCCGACAAGGAGGGCTACCTGCGCAGCTCCACGTCGCTCATCCAGACCATCGGCCGCGCCGCCCGGAACGTCGAGGGGCGCGTGATCCTCTACGCCGATCGGGTCACCCCCTCGATGAAGTTCGCGATGGACGAGACCAACCGCCGTCGCGCCAAGCAGATCGCCTACAACGCCGCCCACGGCATCACGCCGACCACCATCAAGCGCGACATCAACTCCGCCTTCGCGAGCCTCTTCGAGGCCGACTACGTCGACGTCCCGAAAGACCTGCCCGAAGTGGCCCGCGACGCCGGGGTGCGCATCGAGCAGATCCCAGGCGAGATCAAGCGGATGCGGGTGGAGATGAAGGGAGCCGCGGCCAAGCTCGAGTTCGAGCGGGCGGCCGAGCTCCGGGACAAGATCCGCAAGCTCGAGGCCCTGTCGATGCAGCTCGGCGGCGGGCTCCCCGGGTGAGCGGATGACGGTCCGGCAATCGCTGTCGCTTCGGTACGACGGTCGGTTCTCCCTGTTGGACCAGCAGGCGCTCCCCGCGGTGGAGCAGTGGGTCTCGGGCGACGATCCGGACGTGCTGATCGGCCACATCCGCGCCCTCCGGGTGCGTGGCGCCCCCGCGATCGGAGTCGCGGCGGCGCTCGGCCTCGCCAGCTTCGCCCGGCAGGGAACGTCGCTGGTGGCGCTCCGCCACGCCGCCGCCGCGCTCCGGGACGCGCGCCCCACCGCCGTCAACCTCATGTGGGCCGTGGACCGCGTGTCGGCCGCCCTCTCCGACGCCCCCGGCTTCGCCGACCGGGTGGAGGCCGAGGCGCTCGCCATCTTCGACGAGGACGTGGCGCTGTGCGACGCCCTGGGGAACCACGGCGCGGCGTTGATCGCCGACGGCGAGGGCATCCTCACCCACTGCAACACCGGCGGGCTCGCCACCGCGGGCATCGGCACCGCCCTGGGCGTCATCCGGCGCGCGTGGGAGTCCGGGAAGCGGGTCCACGTCTGGGTGGACGAGACCCGACCACTGCTCCAGGGCGCCCGCCTCACCACCTGGGAGCTGGCGCGGCTGGGCATCCCCCACACCCTGATCACGGACTCCATGGCGGCGTTGGTGATGCGCGACGGGCAGGTCCAGCGGGTGCTGGTGGGCGCCGACCGCGTCGCCGCCAACGGGGACTTCGCCAACAAGGTGGGCACCTACGGGGTCGCGGTCGCGGCGCGCTTTCACGGGGTGCCGCTCCACTGCGTGGCGCCCTGGTCCACGGTGGACCTCGGTTGTCCGTCCGGGGCGGCCATCCCCATCGAAGCGCGGCATCCGGACGAGGTGCGCGGGGTGGTGCTCCCGGGCCGCGGTCTCGGGTGGTCGCCACCGGGCGTCGCCGTCTACAATCCGGCCTTCGACGTGACCCCGGCGGCGCTGGTCACCTCGATCGTGACCGACCGAGGGGTGGCGGCGGCGGGAGGGCTCGCGGAACTCCGCGCGCAGGCGCGCCAGGACGGGTGAGGCCTACCGCTGCCCCGGTCGACCCGAGCCGCCCGGCCTCGACCCCCCACCACGAATCCCGCCCGGCCGTCCGCCGGGAAGCTCCCCGCCTCCCTTGCCGCGCCCGGCTTTCGGGCGTTTGCCCCCTTTGGCGAGCTCGACCTCGATCTCGACGGCGTCCCCGAGGGCGTCCACGGCCATGGTCACCAGCGGCACCGCCGAGAGCTGGATGCGCTCCTTCCCGTACTCCTCGACGATCTCCCCGTCGGTCCCGAACTTCTTCTTGAGCATCGCCATGGTCGCGTCCTTCGCGGCGTTGTTGCCCTCGAAGGGGATGGCGAAGCGGAGCCGGTGGACCACCCCGCCGCCGGTGAAGGTGAGGTGGACCCGGGTCCAGTAGTCACCGTACTCGGTGGGCGCGAGGTTCAGGAAGTAGCTGTGATCCTCGTCGGGCTGGAACCGTGTCGCCAACCGCGTCCACGGCACCTCGACGGACTTGCCGGCCTCTTTGTAGGAGCAGACGAGCTTGTCGCCGAAGGTCGCGCCGATCTGCTCGACGGTCTGGCTCATCACGCCCCCCTGGGCGAAGGCGAAGGGCGGGCCCTCGGCGCCCACCAGGGTCGCGGCCGGCGTGTAGGCGGTGAACTCCAGCGGGCGAGAGTCCACCAGCGCGGTGCCGAGGTTGGCCCGGACCCCGGCGCCCGGGTTCCACCACAGGACCTTCTCGAAGGCCGAGTACTGGCCCTTCGCCTTGACCGGCGGGCCCCACTTGGTGGTGATCGACGCCTCTCCGGTGGTCGCGGGGACGTTCAGGTAGACCCGGCTCACCTTGTTGGTCTCGTCGTCGATGTCCACCGAGAACATCACGTCGCCCCAGGCCGGGTCCTTGAACCAGCGCTGGTTGGCGAGCCCGGGCATCTTGAGGAGCGCCTCCTCCCGGGTCATACCCGGCACGATGCCCTGGAACGCCGCCGGGATGACCGCGGCCCCTCCCGTCAGCAGCTCGCCGATGTCTCGGGGGGCGTCGACGGGGGGTGGCGCAGGCGGTGCGTTGGGAGGCGCGCCTCCGCTGCACGCCAGACCGATGGGGAGGAGTAGTGCTGCGAACAGGCGAAGTCTCATACGCAATCGTACCACGCGGTAGACTGCCGCTTCCGTGCGTCTTCGTCGCCTTATCGCTGGTCTCGTCCTCCTCGCGGGGTGCAGCCTCACCGCCGTCGGCCAGAAGGCGCTGGAGCGCCGCGCCCGGGCGCTGGGGTTTTCCCAGCACGCCCTCGACCGAGGCGGCGAGCGCATCACCTGGTGGTCCGGGGGCGCGGGCCCGGCGGTCGTGCTGCTCCACGGCTTCGGCGGCGACGGGATCGGGACCTGGCAGGCGCAGTTCTCCGCCTTCGGTGCCGGCCATCGGGTGATCATCCCCGACCTCCTCTGGTTCGGCGGCAGTCGGGGTTTCGGACCCCCCACGCTCTCGGCGCAGGTGGCCGCGGTGGAGGCGATCCTCGCCGCCGAGTCCGTGTCGCGGGCAGACGTGGTCGGCATCTCCTACGGCGGCTTCGTCGCGCTGAAGCTCGTGGACGAGCATCCCGAACGCGTCGACCGGATGGTGATCGTCGACAGCCCCGGCCCGCTCTTCACCACCGAGGAGGAGTCCGCGATGCTGGCCCGCTTCGGGGTGGGATCAGCCGAGGACCTGTTCCTGCCCGACACGCCGGAGGAGGTCCGGTCCCTGCTGGACCTCACCTGGTACAAGCCCCTCAAGCTCCCCAGGTTCATCCTACAGGACCTGCTGGTCAACGTGTTCAGCGCCAACCGGGAGGAGCAACGGCTGCTGCTCCGAGATCTCCAGGCGCAGCGCGACGTGGTGACGCTCCCCGACCTCACCGGCCGGCCGGCTCCGCTGGTGGTGTGGGGGCGGTACGACGAGGTCTTCCCCGAGGAGATCGGCCGCCGCCTCGCCGACCAGATGGGGGCCGGCTTCGAGGTCATCGACCGCACCGCCCACGGGCCGCCGATCGAACGGCCGGAGGTGTTCAACCAGATCGTGTTGGACTACCTCGGGCGCTGAACGGTCGGGGCGGCGGGCGACGGGCTCGCCCGCGCTGGGGCGACGATCGGCGCGGTGGTTCCGACCACGCCGGGTTAGTCACCCGCCCTTCGCGGAGTCGACTTGGAGACCGTGCACTACACCGCAATCGTCCTCGGCGCCGGCCCGGGCGGCTACCCCTGTGGCATCCGCCTCGGTCAGCTCGGGGTGAAGACCCTGGTGATCGAGCGTGAGTACTGGGGCGGCGTCTGCCTCAACGTCGGCTGCATCCCGTCCAAGGCGCTCATCACCGCCGGGAAGCGGGTCGAGGAGATCGTCCACGCCGACGCGATGGGCATCGAGGTCCCCGGGAAGCCGATCGTCCACATGGACCGCCTTCAGGCCTGGAAGACGTCGGTGGTCAACAAGCTCACCGGTGGCGTGCGCACGCTGCTCAAGGCCAACAAGGTGGACATGATGCTGGGCGACGCCCGCTTCGTGGAGCCCAGGGTGCTCGAAGTGACGACCGCGGACGGGGTGAAGCGGGTCAGCGCCGATCACGTCGTGGTCGCCGTCGGGTCCCGCCCCATCGAGATCCCCGGGTTCTCCTTCGCCGACGCCCGCATCCTCGACTCCACCAAGGCGCTCGCACTGCCCGAGATCCCCAAGCGCCTCGCGGTCATCGGCGGCGGCTACATCGGCCTCGAGATGGGCAGCATGTACCGGAAGCTGGGGAGCGAGGTCACGGTCATCGAGGCCGCCGACCAGGTGTTGCCGGGCTTCGACGTCGAGGTGGTCAAGCTCATCGACCGGAAGCTGAAGAAGTCCGGCGTGACCGTCCTCACGAAGAGCCAGGCGCTGGGCTGGGAAGAGGGCGACAACGGCGCCCACCTGCGCTTCAAGACCCCGGAGGGCGAGAAGGCGATCGACGTCGACTACATCCTGGTGACGGTCGGCCGTCGCCCGAACACCGACCGCTGCAACCTCGAGGCCACCGGCGTGGTGATGGAGGGGCGCTTCATCAAGACCGACCTCCAGCTCAAGACCTCGGTCCCGGGCGTCTACGCCATCGGTGACTGCACGACCGGCCTGATGCTCGCCCACAAGGCCACCCACGAGGGCGAGATCTGCGCCGAGGTCATCGCCGGACACAACGCCTACAACGACGTGAAGACCGTGCCCGCGGTGGTGTTCACCGACCCCGAGATCGCCACCGCCGGGCTCATGGAGCACGAGGCGAAGGCCAAGGGCCTGGAGGTCCGGGTGGGCAAGGTACCGTTCGCCGCCATCGGCCGCGCCCTCACCACCAACGACACCGACGGCTTCATCAAGGTGATCGTGGACAAGACCACGCACCGCGTGCTCGGCGTCACCATCGTCGGGCCGCACGCGAGTGATCTCATCAGCGAGTGTGTGCTGGCCGTGGAGATGGACTGCGAGGCGCTCGACATCGGCCTGTCCATCCACCCCCACCCGACGCTGAGCGAGGGCGTGATGGAGGCCGCGAAGGCCGCCATCGGCGAGGCGATTCACATCGTCAACACGTAGGATCGCCGGATGCTGCTCGGCGCACTCCTCGCTTCGGCGGACGACACCCTGCTCCTCGAGGGCGCCGTCCCTGCCGACGGGGACTTCTTCGTGCTCCCCTTCGACGTCCCGGAGGGGACAGCCGAGATCGAGGTCGCCCACGACGATCTCTCCGACCGCGACATCCTCGACTGGGGTCTTCGCGACCCCGGGGGGACCTTGCGCGGCTGGGGGGGTGGGAACACCGAGAACGCGGTGGTCAACGCCGCCGCCGCCTCCCGGAGCTACCTGCCCGGCGCCGTGACGCCCGGCACGTGGGAGGTGCTCGTCGGGAAGGCGAAGATCCTCGAGGCGGACCCCGCCTACCGGGTCGAGGTCTCCCTCCGCACCTCGGCCAGCCTCGCCGCCCAGCCAGAACGTCGGCCCTACGCCCCGGTCGATCTGGGCGGTGGCGGGCGTTGGGTGGCGGGCGACTTTCACGTCCACTCGCGCGAGAGCGGGGACGCGTCGGCCACCCTCGACGAGATCGCCACGCTCGCGGCGGCACGCGGCCTCGACTTCGTCATGCTCGCCGAGCACAACACCACCTCCACCCTGGCGTGGTTGGGGGACGCCCAGGATCGTCATCCGGACGTGCTCCTGCTGCCCGGCGCCGAGATCACCACCTACGCGGGTCACGCCAACGGCATCGGGCTCACCGAACCGGTCCCGTTCACCTTCGGCTTCGAGGGGGTCGACTTCGACGCGACCGCGCAGGCGGTCGCCGACGCCGGGGCGCTGCTCTCCATCAACCACCCGATGCTGGACCTCGGTGACGCCTGCATCGGGTGCGCGTGGGAGAACCCCATCCCGCCCCTCGGGCAGCTCGCCGCGGTGGAGATCGCGACCGGCGGCTGGTCGCAGACGGGGCTGCTCTTCACCGAGGACGCGATCGACTTCTGGGACACGCTCTGCGACGAGGGCCATCACGCCGCCGCGATCGGGGGCAGCGACGACCACCGCGCCGGCACCGGCACCGGCCCCTTCGACAGCCCCATCGGTGACCCGACCACCCTCGTGTACGTCGAGACCCTCTCGGCCGAGGCGATCCTCGCCGGAATCCGCGACGGGCGCACCGTCGTGAAGCTGCAGGGCCCCGACGACCCCATGGTCGTGTTGGACGCCGACCCCGCCCCGGACGGGGACACGATCCTCGGCAACGTCACCACCGTGACGGCCACGGTCACCGAGGGCCTCGGCACCACGCTGCGCCTCGTCGCCGACGGCGGCGTCCTGGTGGAGGTGCCGGTCGACGCCGACCCCTTCCGCTACGAGACGATGCTGGTCAACCCGACCGAGCGGGTGCGGGCCGAGGTGTGGGGCGACGGCCACCCCCGGACGGTCACCAGCCACCTCTGGGTGGAGTGGGCTGTCGATCCACCCAAGGACCCGGAGGGGTGTGGGTGTGGTGGGGGTGGCGCGCCCGCCACCTGGGGTGCGGCCGCAGTCGCGCTCGTCTCGTTGTTGGTCCGTCGTCGCCCACCGGAGTCCTGATGCATCTCTCCCTGCTCCTCCTCGCCTGTGCCGGTGGGCTCGGCGCCACCGCCTCGGTGGACCCCGACGTCCCGACGGTGGTCACCGTCGCCTGGGAGGCCGACGGCGACTCCTACGTGGAGTACGGTCCGACCGCGGCCTACGGGATGGTCACGCCCACCCAGGCTGGGACCGCCCACAATGTCCCGCTCTACGGGCTCGCGCCCGACGCCGAGGTCCACTGGCGGGCCGTCACCGTGGGGGTGGGGGAGGACGAGGGGGTCGCCCAGACGGGGGGGCCGGGCCCGGGGTTCCCGTCGATCTCGGTGACCGTGGACGAACCCGGTCGATCCGAGGAGGGCTACTGGTTCGGCGCCCTGTTCGAGTTCCTCGGCCACACGCCGCGCATCGGCGCCTTCGATCGCACGACCGGCGCCTTGGTCTGGTTCTACCAGGGCACCGACGGCATGACCTCGGTCGACGCCCAGTTCGTCGCCGGGAGCAACGACGTCTACTTCAACCAGTTCAACGCCTCGTTCTCGGTCGACAACGGCAACATCCGGCGGGTGACGCTGGGCGGCGACGTCGTGGGCGAGTGGTACACGCCCCTGGCGCACCACATGTTCGCCCAGCTCCCCGACGGAAAGGTCGCGTTTCAGAGCCTCGACACCCGGACGTGGACCGATCCGGAGACCGGGGAGACGGACGAGGTCGCCAGCGACGCGGTGATGGAGCTCGATCCCACCGATGGCTCGACGGTGGAGGTGTTCAACGTCTGGGATTGGCTCGAGCCCACCTGGAACCGCCACTGGGACGACCTCTCGATCTACCCGGGGGTCGCGGACTGGACCCACGGCAACGCGATCAAGTACACGCCGGACACCGACGGCTACCTGCTCTCCCTGGGGCACGCGAACACCCTGATCGACTTCGGCCGCAGCGACGGACAGCTCCGCGAGATGTACGGCGCCGAGGGGGTGCCGGTCGCGGCGGACAGCCTCGCCTTCGACTACCAGCACGATCCGACCTGGACCGAAGCCGGTACGCTGACCATGTTCACCACCAACCTCGACGCGCACGCCTCCGG
The DNA here is from genome assembly GCA_043750895.1 of Pseudomonadota bacterium. Lineage (GTDB taxonomy): Bacteria > Myxococcota_A > UBA796 > UBA796 > SXON01 > JAYVAS01. The sequence continues at coordinate 6,426 of JAYVAS010000123.1, read as the reverse complement.
GGCCATCGAGTACGCCCTGCGCGACGGGGAGCTCCACGAGGTCTGGAGCCACGACGTCCACGACGGGGATCTTCAGGCTATCGCGCTGGGGCAGGTCACCCGGCTGGAGAACGGCAACACGCTCGTGGCCTACGGCGCCGAGGGGGTGATGCGCGAGGTGGACCCGGACGGAGCCGTGGTCTGGGAGGCGGTCAGCGACCAGGGCTTCGGCAATGGCCACCTCGTCGGTGACTTCTACGCCCCCTGATGGGGCCGCTCAGTTGAGCGTGCAGGCCACCGCCTGGAACTCGTACGCGGCCGAGACGGTGTCGTCGTCACCATCGCCGTCGGTGTCGATGTCGGCGAGCGCCGCGAGGCGGTCGAGGTCGCCGGCTTCGAGCCCGAGGTTCTTGCCGAACGCGACCAGGGATGCGACGGAGACGCCGAACCCATAGAGCCCGACCTGATTGTCTTCGGAGACGGAGCGGCCGCTCAGGTGGGACTCGGTGGTGGCGGTCAGCTCGGCGCTGCCGATCTGCACGTCCCGGGGCGGGAAGACGGCCGTGTAGGTGCCGCCGGACAGCGCCACCTCGTTGAAGTCCACCGCGTTGCCCTGGCCATCGACCGCGCTCCCGGCGTCGAAGGCCTCAGTGCCGGAGAAGTTGTCGGCCGGGTCGTGGTCGGTGTCGAGGTCCGTCCCCCCCAGCACGGCGACCCGCACCGCGCTGTCGTCGACCAGGCTCTCGGCGGCGGCCAACTGCAGCAGGATGACCTTGTCCGAGCCGTCGAGGGCGGCAGCGAGCGTGGGGTCGATCACCGCGCCGAGGGGCGCGAGGGCGTTGTCCTTGTCTCCGTCGCCGTCCAGGTCGAAGCCGTCCAGGCCGCTGGCGAGCGTGAGCTCGGCGACCACCCAGTTCCAGGTGGTTGCGGCGGGCCTGGTGTCGGTGTCGGTGGGGCCGGTGTCGTCACGGACCGGCTTCGAGTCCTCAGGCAGCGGCGGATTGCAGGCGGCGAGCAGGAGCACGGCGAGGGCGAGCTTCATGACGCTGGTCTACCCGCCTGCCGCGACGCCGTCGCGTGACCGGATCAGCGGCGCTTTCGCCGAATGGCGAGCGCGAGCGCGAGCGCAGCCGCGGCAACTCCCGTCGGGGCGCCGTTCCCGGACGCACACCCGCAGGCGGTGGTGCCCTTGGTGCTGAAGGAGCCCGTCCCCTCGTCGTCGCCGGTCGGGTCAGTCCCGCCAGGGTCCGTGCCACCCGGGTCCGTGCCGCCAGGGTCGGTGACCGCCGCCTCCTCCAGCGTCGCTTCCCAGGAGTAGGTGTACTCGGTGTTGTTGTTGTGCTTGAGCGGGCTCACCGCGAGCAACACGTCCTTGTCGCCGAAGGACGCCAGCGACACCCCCACGTCGTTGCGCCCGGTCGCCACCGCCGTCCGCAGCACGGAATTGCTGTTCACCTCGATCAGCTCCACCAGCCAGTCCGTGGACTCGTCGCTCTGGAAGGCCACCTTCAGCGTGGACTCTCCGTCTCCGGCGTTCCCCTCGAAGCGGATGTAGTTCTGGCCGTAGCCGCCCGGGGCGGTGCGAGACGCCGAACCGCCACCGGCCGGAAGCGCGTCGACCTCGTCCACCTCTGCCACGGGCGTCCAGTAGCGCTGCTCGTCGTACTCGACGGCGGCGTTACGCGCGACGAAGTCCGGGTACACCGCCTCGAAGTCGACCCCGATACCGTCGGCCATGTCCTGGACGTTGACGTCGTAGTAGGAGCCGTTGTCCGAGGCCCACTCCCACATCAGCCGGGCGGCGTCGGTTCCCGCCTGGTACTGGTCGACGTAGAAGAGCCACGTCGACATCCCGTACATGTGGTAGAAGATGTCCTGGTCTTGCTGAGACTCGGCGTTGATCGCCATCTCTGGGTGGTCGGAGTAGCCGATCACGTAGGTCGACCACCAGTTGTTGTCGGGCGCGACCTGCTCCTCGATGTAGGTGGCGGTGGCCTCCCAGAGCCAGAACTCGGGGCCGAAGCCGTACGCGAACTGGCTGGCGTGGTTGAACTCGTGGAGCGCCATCGTCTCGTACCAGTCGGAGCCACCGGCGAAGGACCCCGCGTAGGCCACGATGTACGGGGCGTAGTCCCGACCGCAGGTGTCGACGGTGGTGTAGGCGCCGGCGTAGTTCCCCGACTGGATGTAGGCGAGCATCAGGTAGTTGTTGAGCCCCGTCGGCTCCTTCCAGCCGAGCTCTTCGACCTCGACCCGGTACGCATCCTCGAGGGCGTCGAGAAAGGCCTGCGCGGTGCTCTGGTTGGTGCCGGTGTCCCACTCCACCGAGAAGTGGGTGCCGAGGAGCCGGTTGGCCCCGACCTGCCCGAAGCAGGTCTCGGTGGGCGCGCCGCCGGGGGGCGGGGGCGGGCTGGCCTGCGCGTACGCGTCGGCCAGATCGGCCTTCCAGGGCGCGAGCACCGAGGTGATCTCGGCGCGCTCGGCGGGCGAGAACAGCGACCAGTTGTCCTTGAGGTCCCGCACCAGCCCGGTCAGGCAGGCGGGGCCCTCTTCGTGCGCGTGGCCGGAGAGGTGGGCGTGGAACCGGTTGAGGAGCGCGTCGTGGACCGAGGACGGACCGGCCAGCGCGAGCGAGAGCAGGGTTAACAAGACGTCGACCTCAAAGGCCCCTCCATGATCTCCCGCCCATCCCCCCGGACGCCAGTCAAGGTTTTGTGTTCTGGCTGTTTCGTGGTGATCGAAGGGCTCGACGGATCAGGCGGGACCACCCAGTTGCAGCGACTCGCCGCGGCCTGGCGGGAGCGGGAGCCCGAGCGCGAGATCGTGACCACCCGGGAGCCGAGCGACGGCCCTGTCGGTCGCCTGATCCGCGCCCAGCTCGCGGGGGAGGAGCTCGGAGACGCCGTGCTTCCGTACCTGTTCGCCGCCGATCGGCGCGACCACCTCGACCGGGTGGTGCTGCCGGTCATGGCGCGGGGTGGGGTCGTCCTGTCGGACCGGTATGCGCTCTCGTCCTTCGCCTACCAGTCCGCGGCGCTCGGCCTCCCGGAGGTGCAGCGCCTCAACGCCGCCTTCCCCGCCCCCACGCTCACCCTCCTCCTCGACCTCGCGCCCGAGGCCTGTCTCGACCGGATCGCCCGCCGCGGCGCCCCGCGGGACCGCTTCGAGACCCTCACCCGCCTGGAGAGCGTGCAGCGCGCCTACGAAGCGGCGATCGCGGCCACCCCGGCGTGGCCGTTGGTCCGTATCGACGCCGCCCCCGACGCGGACGAGGTCCACGCGCGGATCCTGGAGGTGATTTGGCCGACGTGATGCGCCTGGGGCGGGTGCCCTACGCCCAGGCGTGGACCCTCCAGACCCGCCTCGTGGAACAGCGCGCCGCAGGGCTGATCCGGGACACGGTGGTCGTGTGCACGCACGATCCGGTCTACACGGTGGGCCGGAAACGGGGGTCGGCGGCGAACCTGCTCGACGTGGGCGACGTGCCGGTGTTCGAGGTCGAGCGGGGCGGCGACGTGACCTTCCACGGGCCGGGGCAGATCGTCGCCTACCCGATCCTGCTCCTCGAAGGCGCCAAACGGGATCTGCACGCGCACCTGCGTCGGCTGGAGACCCTGATGATCGACGTCTGCGGCCGGTTCGGTCTGGAGGCCGGGCGTGATGCGCGCAACACCGGCGCCTGGGCCAACGGCCGGAAGCTGGGGAGCATCGGCATCTCCTGTCGGCGCTGGGTGACCTTCCACGGGCTGGCGCTCAACGTGAACACCGATCTCGCCTGGTTCCGGCGGGTCAACCCCTGCGGCTTCGACGCCACCATCATGACCTCGATGGCGGCGGAGCTGGGCCACGAGCTCGACGAGACCGCGGTCGAAGCAGCCCTGATCGCCGAGGTGGTGACGTGGTAGACCCGCGCGGCCCAGGGGTGCGCTGATGGTGCCGATCGGCGTGGTGCGCTCCTGCTTCCGCGACAAGTTCGCGATTCCGCGGCAGTCCGGGCTGGTGGCGCACGCGTGGGCGGTGGTGGTGCTCGACCCGGCCCGCCTCACGACCGACGCCGTGCGGGGGCTCGAGAGCTTCTCCCACGTGTGGTTGGTCTTCGGCTTTCACGCCGCCGACGACGTCAAGATGACGGTTCGCCCCCCGCGGGCCGGCCAGGCGCGCCAAGGTGGGACCGAGGCGCCCGCCAAGGTGGGCGTCCTGGCCACGCGCTCGCCGCATCGCCCCAACCACCTCGGCCTCTCCGCCGTGCGCCTGCTCGGGATCCGCGGGCTGGAGCTGGACGTGAGCGGGGTCGATCTGCTCGACGGCTCCCCGGTCTACGACGTCAAGCCCTACATCCCCTACACCGACGCCATCCCCGACGCGACGACCGGCTGGGCCACCGGGGCCCTGCCGTCGCTGCCGGTACGCTTCGCCCCGGGGATCGAGGCACAGCTCAGCGAGGAGCCGCGTGCCCGTGGGGTCATCGCGGCGGCGCTCTCGCTCGATCCACGTCGCCCCGGGGCACGCGACGGCACGTACGCCTTCCGGCTGGACCGGTGGGACGTGAAGTGCCGGGTGGACGCGGAGGGTTGGCTGGTGGACGGGCTCGAGGAGCTCGGGGACAGCTCGGTGGGACCCCCGCGCGCCGAGTAGCCGCGGCCGGGGTCGCGCGCTAGTGCGAGTGCGCCATGCTCGACCCCCGCCTGTTCATCGACAATCCCGAACTCGTCCGCGCCTCCCTCATCCGTCGGGGCGCCAGCCCGGAGACGCTCGACACCGTCGATCGCCTCGTCGCGCTCAACGCGCGCCGCCGCGCCCTCCAGGGGGAAGGGGACGCGTGCCGCGCGCTCCGCAACGAGCTGTCGCCGCGGATCGGCGCGGCGATGAAGGCGGGCGACCGCGACAACGCGGAGCACATGAAGGCCGAGGTGCGCACGGCGAGCGATCGTGCCGCCGAGATCGAGGTGGAGCTCACCGAGGTGGCGGGCACCGAGACCGACCTGCTGCTCAACCTGCCCAACGTGGTGGACCCCGCCACCCCCGACGGTCGTAGCGACCACGACAACGTCGAGGTGCGGCGCTGGGGCACCCCCCGCGTGTTCGACTTCACCCCCAAGCCCCACGACGAGGTGGCGGCGAACCTGGGCATGTACGACCCCGAACGGGCCGCGAAGCTCTCGGGGTCCCGTTTCTACGTGCTGTCGGGGCCGCTCGCCGCCCTGGAGCGTGCGCTGTCGAGCTTCTTCCTCGACGTCGCGGTGCACGACAACGGGTACCGCGAAGTGCTGGTGCCCTACATGGTCACCGCCGAATCGATGCGGGGCACGGGCCAGCTTCCCAAGTTCGAGGAGGACTTGTTCAAGCTCACCGCGGAGCTGGCCGGACAGGCCGCGTACCTCATCCCCACCGCCGAGGTCCCGGTCACCAACCTGCATCGGGACGAGATCCTGGACGAGGCCCAGCTCCCCGTCCGCTACGCCGCCTACACCCCCTGCTTCCGCTCCGAAGCCGGCGCGGCGGGCCGCGACACCCGCGGGTTGATCCGGCTGCACCAGTTCCACAAGGTGGAGCTGGTCTGGGTCACGCGCCCCGAGGACAGCGCGGACGCGCTGGAGACGCTGACCGGCCACGCCGAAGGCCTGCTCCAGCAGCTCGGCATCCCCTACCGGACGGTCGCGCGGTGCGCCGGGGACGTCGGCAACGGCGGCGCGCGCGGCTACGACATCGAGCTGTGGGTGCCCAGCCAGCAGACCTACCGGGAGATCAGCTCCTGCACCAACTTCACCGACTTCCAGGCGCGGCGGCTGAAGCTGCGCTTCAAGCGGGACAAGAAGAACCTCCTCTGCCACACGCTCAACGGTTCCGGACTCGCGGTCGGCCGGACGCTCGTCGCCATCCTCGAGAACTTCCAGCAGGAAGACGGCTCGGTGATCATTCCCGAGGTCCTACGGCCCTACGTCCGTGGGCTTGACCGGCTGACCCCCTATCGTTAGTGGCCCGGGGCTGACCGCGGAGGTGTGGCCGAGTGGTCGAAGGCAGCGGTTTTGAAAACCGCCGCTCCTCCGGGGGCCGTGGGTTCGAATCCCACCACCTCCTCACCCAAAATACCCTTTGGAGACGTGACCGAGTGGCCGAAGGTGCTCGCTTGCTAAGCGAGTGTGGGGGAAACTCCACCGCGGGTTCAAATCCCGCCGTCTCCGCCATCTGGCGCAGTTGCGGGCCCTGCGTTAGCAGTCGCCCGCTCTGCCCCCGCAGGCACTGCACCCTTAGCTCAATTGGATAGAGCATCTGACTACGGATCAGAAGGTTGGGAGTTCGAGCCTCTCAGGGTGCACCATCTGATGAAGGCCCATCGCGCGAACCGCGGTGGGCCTTCATCCGTCGGGGGGCTCGGCTCTTGGCCGCGGTTCGTCATCCCGACGTGAGCTGCCGCGGCGTGATCTCAGGCCAGTAGCGGGTCCGGAC
>JAYVAS010000122.1:0-6732 GCA_043750895.1 Pseudomonadota bacterium | reverse complement strand
AGGGTCAACGTGGCGAAGTTGTCCCAGAAGTCCTGGGAGGTGGACTCGGCGGCGTGGAGGCGCCGGATGGTGGCTTCGACGATGTCGCGGCTCGACTCCCCGTCCACGAGGAGCGCGGTGTCCACCACGCCGGCGTCGATGAGCTGCCCCGCGAGCTCCATCCCGTTGAGGAAGCCCAGGCAGGCGTTGGAGATGTCGAAGTTCTTGCACTTCGGGCCGAGCCCGAGGGTGCCGTGGACCAGCGCCGCCATCGACGGCTCGAGGAAGTCCTTGCAGACGCTGGTGTTGATGAGGAGACCCACCTCGACCGGGGACACCCCGGCCACCGACAGGGCCCGGCGCCCGGCCCGGGCGGCGACCTCGGAAACCGTGGTGCCGGCGGGCCAGAAGCCCTGCTCGGCGATGCCGGTGAGCAGCTCGATCGGCTTGGGCGGGAGGCGCAGGCGGGTCATGGCGCCGTTGAGCTGACGCTCCAGATCGTCCGACGTCACGCGCACGGGTGCGTGCTCGTAGGCGATGGCTTCGATGGCGACGTTCCGGAACTGCATGGAGGCGCGACGGCGCGACTAATCCGCCGCGGGGGGGGCCGCACCCCCACGGGTCGGAGGGCGGGGGAAGGTGGTCGCTTCGCTGGCGTTCAGGTAGTCTCTCCGACGCTTCGAGGGTCCGATGCTCCGCTTCTCGTTCTTCGCGCTCTCCCTTTCGTTGCTCGCGTGCGCCGGCCTGGGCGGCGAGAAGGAGCCGCGCGAGACCGGACGACGGGACGAGGCCGATGCGGACGCCGATTCCGACGCCGATTCCGACGCCGACGCCGACACCGACACCGACACCGACACCGACACCGACACCGACACCGACGCCGATGCGGATACCGACACCAGCTCCCCGTACACGTCGGCGCTCGGGATCTGGATCGTCCCCGAGGCGCGGTGTGAGTACCTGACCGAGGGGGTCGTCGGGGGGGCGTCGGACTGCCCGTCCTGCGACTACGCGTTCCGGGTCACCACCGAGCTGATCTCCGATGGCTGCGGGCTCGAAGAGAGCTTCGCGGTGATGGGCTACGAGGTCGGCGCCGAGGTCTGGCACATGTACGACGCCCGAGGGGACGACGGGGGGCCCTTCACCGCCAGCCTCACCGGGGGAGAAGGCTACGACCTCCTCACCTTCGCGGGCACGGGCGCCGCGGGCTTCGACTACGTCGGGGAGTTCCACTTGTACCGCTGAACCGGCGCGCCCGTCCCGCCGCGCGGTTTGGCTCCTTCGTCGGGTCTGGGGTACCTTCGTCGCCGTCGCCGATGAGCGCCAGCACCTACGCCGCCGTCGCGCATCTGCCCCCCTGGCTGGACCACCCCCTGGCCGGCGGCTGATCTAGTCATCGTGTGTACCACCACGCCCAGACGATGAACACCGCCTGGACCGGGAGCCGTCCGTAGCCGCCCGCCCCTTTGATGCCTGCCACCGCCGCGTAGATGTTCGCGGGAAACACCGCCACCAGCAGCGCGATGATCCCCCACGCCGCGGCCACGCGCCACTGAGGCACGAGGAGCGCGATCCCCAACCCGATCTCGATGACGCCGGACACGATCACGATGCCGACCGGCCACGGAAGCGGCGGCGGTACGAGGGCCACGTAGAAGTCACGCCGCGTGAAGTGGGCCACGCCCGCGACGACGTAGAAGACCGCCATCAGGACGAGCAGCGCGGACTTCACGACGTGCATGGGACGCGTGTAATTCGCGGGAGTTCAGACCCCCGGGTATCGCGCCCGCGCGGTGGTGATCAGCTTCTCCGCCATCTCGGGATTTTCGGCGAGGATGCGCTCGAAGTCGACCCGGTTGAGCTGCAGGAGATCACAGTCGGTGACCGCGCGGACGGAGGCGGTGCGCGGGACCGGGAACAGCAGGGCGATCTCGCCGAAGACGTCGCCGTCTCGGAAGCGTGCCACCTCGTCGCCCGCCTCGTTGACGGCGACCGCCTCGCCCCGGCACAGGATGTACATGCTGTCCCCGATGTCCCCGTGGTGGATCACGTACTGGTCGGCATCGGCCACCGCCGGGAGGAGCAGCAGCGCCAGCGAGGCGACGAGCGTGGGATCGGCCCCGCGAAAGATCGGTACCCGGTCGAGCACCTCGTGGTTGGGCACCTCCAGCCACCGCCGACCGTCCCGTCGGAGCAGGTCGTAGGCGCGGTGGGGACCCCAGGTCCCCGCTTCGTAGTTGGGGAAGTCGGTGGGCGGCTCGCGCTCCCACACGTCCAACACCGGCTGCACGATGCGCCACGCCGCCTCGACCAGGTCGCTGCGAGAGAACAGCGTGGCGTCCCCCAGCATCGCCTGGTGGAGGAGGGCCTCGTAGCCGGTCGCGCGCGCCGCCCGGAAGGCGTCCGACCACGCGAAGCGGAGCTTCACCTCCTGGAGCTCCATGCCGCTCCCGGGCACCTTGGCCTGGATCCGGACTTCGATGCCCTGATCGGGTTGTACGTGGAAGATGAGCCGGTTGGGCTCGATGTGCGCCGCCGCCGGCCCCTTCACCATCACCTGGGGTGGCCGACGGAACTGGACCACGATCTCGGTGCCCTTCTTCCACAGCCGCTTTCCCGATCGGAGGTAGATGGGGACGCCCTCCCAGCGCCAGTTGTCGATGTGGACGTTCAGCGCGCAGAAGGTCTCGGTGTTGGACGCGGGGTCGACGCTCGGCTCCTCGCGGTAGCCCACTGCAGGGCCGCCGGACGGGCCGCGTCCCGCGGCGTACTGGCCCCGGACCGCGTCGGTCGCGACGTCGTCCGCGGTGGGGATCCGCACCGCGCGGAGCAGGCGGGCCTTCTCGTCCCGGATGTCGTCCGCGGCGAAGGTCGTGGGTGGCTCCATGCACAGGTACGCCAACATCTGGAACATGTGGTTCTGGACCATGTCCCGCAGCACGCCGACGTGATCGTAGTACGCGCCCCGGCCCTCCACGCCCACGCTCTCCGCGGCGGTGAATTGGATGTGGTCGATGTGGTGGCGGTTCCAGAGCGGCTCGAAGATCCCGTTGGCGAACCGAAACGCGAGCAGGTTCTGGACCGTCTCCTTGCCGAGGTAGTGGTCGATGCGCCACACCTGCTCCTCGCGCCAACTGGACAGGATCTCCTTGCCCAGCGCGATGGCCGACGGGAGGTCGTGCCCGAAGGGCTTCTCGACGATCACGCGGCGCCACCCGGTGGTGGACTCGTTCAAACCGCGTTGTTTGATGCCGCGGGAGACCGTGGCGAACCAGGTCGGCGGCGTTGCCAGGTAGAACAGGGCGTTTCCGGTCGTGCCGCGGCTCGCTTCGAGATCGAGGAGGTGCACCGCGACCCGGTCGTAGGTGCCGGGGTCGTCGAAGCTCCCACGGACGTGGTCGAGCCGCGCCAGCAAGGCCTCCAGCTTCACCGCGTCGATCTTGTCCTTCCGCGCCGACCAGGTGCGGATCGCGGCCCCCATTTGGTCGCGGAACTCGGTGTCGGTCCAGGTTTCGCGCGAGACGCCCAGGATCGCGAAGTGTTCTGGCAGCAGGCCGTCTTCCGCGAGGTGGTACAGCGACGGGAGCAGGAGTCGCTTGGTGAGGTCCCCGGAGGCGCCGAAGATGACCAGCGTACAGGGGGGCGGGCGCGTCATGTCAGGCTCCAACCAGCAGATCGGTGAGCAGGTGGGTGTTCGGATGGGCGAGGCGCGCGGCGACGCAGCGGGCGTCCCCCTCCCGGAGGTGGCGGACGGCCTCCGCCTTGTCGGCGCCACCGACCACGAAGAGCACGGCGCGGGCGGCGCGGAGGGTGGGAAAGGTGAGGGTCATGCGGCGGGTGCCCTGGTAGGGCCCGGCCCAGGCCACGGGCGCGGTGCTGTCCAGCGCCGGATCACCCGGCACCAGGGACGCGGTGTGGCCGTCGGCGCCCAGCCCGAGGTGGACGAGGTCGAGACGGGTATCGGCGAGGGCGCGCGCGTAGTCGTCGGGGGTGCCCGAGCCGACCGGCATGGGGTGGAGGCGGGCCAGGGCCGCGAGGCCGGACGCGACCAGGAGCCCGAGGTTGCGGGCGGGGTCGTCCAGCGGCACCTGGCGCTCGTCCACCTGCCAGAGGTGCACCCTCTCCCAGGGGAGGGACAGGGTGGCGAGGTGGGCGAACATCCGGCCGGGCGTGGTTCCGCCGCTCACCGCGAGGTGGAAGTCGTGGGCGGTCGCGCGGATGGCGGCCGCGATCCGGTCGGCGCCGGCGCGCGCGAGCGCCTCGGCGTCGGGCAGCGTCTCCGAGGTCAGGACTTCTTGACCGCGTGACCGCCGAACTGCTGCCGAAGCGCGGCGATCACCTTCATGGCGGGAGAGCTCCCCTCGGGCTGGCGAGAGGCGAAGCGGGTGTAGAGCGAGGCGGTGAGGACGTGGGCCGGGACCCCCAAGCGGACCGCCTCGTTCACCGTCCAGCGCCCCTCGCCCGAGTCCTGGGCGTGACCCTGGATGTGGGTCAGGCCCGGGTCCTCCTCGAAGGCCTTGACGCCGAGGTCGAGCAGCCAGGACCGGACCACGCTACCGCTCCGCCAGGCCTTGAAGGCCCCCTCGACGTCGAGCGGGATGTCCGCGGCCTTCATGATCTCGTAGCCCTCGGCGAAGGCCTGCATCATCCCGTACTCGATGCCGTTGTGGATCATCTTGGTGAAGTGGCCGGCGCCCACCGGTCCGGCGTGGACGAAGCCGCCTTCGGGCGCGAGCGCGGTGAAGATGGGCATCGCGTGCGCGACATCCTCCGGGGCGCCGCCCACCATGAGGCAGTAGCCTTCGGTGAGGCCCCAGATGCCGCCCGAGGTGCCGGCGTCGATGAAGCCGATGCCGCGGGTGGCGAGGGCCGCGCCGCGGCGCTGCGAGTCCCGCCACATCGAGTTTCCGCCTTCGATCACCCGGTCGCCGGGAGAGAGCAGCTCGCCCAACCGGGCGACAGTGCTCTCGGTCGGGTCCCCCGACGGGACCATCACCCAGATCAGGCGCGGGGCGGGGAGGGACTCCACCAGCGCTTCGAGGGTGGCGACGTCGCGTGTGGGGGCGCTGGCGTCCATCCCGACCACCTGATGGCCGTGGCGGCGCAGGCGCTCCGCCATGTTCCCGCCCATGCGGCCGAGGCCGATGATTCCGATCTGCACGTGATCTCCGGTGTGCGCGGAGTGTAGCCCGGGGAGGCGTCGGTGTCGGTTTCGCCGCCCGCCGTGCCGGAGCAGCGCTCACATCCGCGTGGACACCGCTCCGCGCCGACGCGCCCCCCGCGATCCGTGGTATCTCCAGCCGATCCCGGAGCCCCCTTGCGGTGGTTCGTACGCGGTGACGTCGACGGCTTCTTCGGCCTCGCCCTCGACAACCTCGTCCAGCTGCTGCTCATCGACACCCTGTGCCGCTACGTCGTCGGCCTCCCTGCGGACCTCGTCTACGGACGGATCCTCCCCGGCGCGGCCATCTCGATCCTGGTCGGGAACATCTTCTACAGTTGGCAGGCCCATCAGCTCGCGAAGCGCACCGGTCGCACCGACGTGTGCGCGCTGCCCTACGGCATCAACACCGTGTCGCTGTTCGCCCACGTGTTCCTGGTGATGATGCCCGCGAAGGCCATCGCCGAAGCGAGCGGGGCGGCGGACCCGGCGATGGTGGCGTGGCGCGCCGGGCTGTGGGCGTGCCTGGGCAGCGGCCTCATCGAGCTGGGCGGCGCGTTCGTGGCGGAGCAGGTGCGGCGGCTCACGCCGCGCGCGGCGCTGCTCTCGACGCTGTCGGGCATCGCGCTGGGCTTCATCTCGCTCGGCTTCCTCTTCCGCACCTTCGCCCACCCGGTGGTCGGCTTCGTCACCTTCGGCGTGGTCATGCTCGTCTACTTCGGCCGGGTGAAGTTCAAGGGCGGCCTGCCCGGAGGCCTCATCGCGGTGGCCCTCGGGACGCTGATCGCCTGGATGCAGGGCCTCGCGCCGGTGGGGGACGCGCCGACCACCGGGCTTGGCTTCCACCTGCCCCTCCCGGTGCTCGGCGACCTGCTCGCCGACCCGGGCGCGCTGCTCACGTACGCGGCGGTGATCCTGCCCATGGGCATCTTCAACGTGGTGGGCAGCCTCCAGAACATCGAGTCCGCCGAGGCGGCCGGCGACGCCTTCCCGACCCGCCCGTCGTTGGCCTGGAACGGCGTGTCCACCGTCGTCGCGGCGGTGTTCGGCTCCTGTTTCCCCACCACCATCTACATCGGGCACCCGGGCTGGAAGGCGATGGGCGCCCGCGCCGGGTACTCGGTGCTCAACGGCGCGTTCGTCACCGTCGTGTGCCTGACGGGCGCGCTGGGGTGGATCAGCTGGGCGGTGCCGGTGGACGCCGGGATGGCCATCGTGCTGTGGATCGGCATCGTCATCACCGCCCAGGCCTTCGAGGCGGTGCCGCGGCACCACGGCGCGGCGGTGGTGATGGGGATCCTGCCCGGCGTGGCGGCGTGGGGGGTGTTGTTGGTGAAGAACGCCCTGCGGGCCGCCGGCGTCGGCAGTCTGGAACACCCGTTCTCTGCGGACATCCTGGCGAAGTTTCCTGCCGACGCGTTCATCGACGGCGGCTTCGCCCTCGAGTCGGGCTTCATCTTCACCGCGATGGTGTGGGCCGCGACCACGGTGGCGGTCATCGAACGCCGGTTCTTCGTGGCGGCGGCGTGGTGCCTGGTGGCGGCGGCGCTGGCGGTCACGGGGCTGATGCACGGCTACGTCTACACCCCCTT
>JAYVAS010000121.1:0-10045 GCA_043750895.1 Pseudomonadota bacterium | reverse complement strand
CGGGAACCTCGCCATGCCCCGGAGCGGCCGTTGCTCAGTGCGGGCCCGCTTCCTCGACGGGGCGCTGTCGCGGTACGGCACCGCGGTCGACATCGACCTCTTCAGCGCCACCGAACCGCTCGAGCTCACCGTGCCCACCGAGCCCGTGGCCGGCCTGGGGATCGGCTTCGAGGTCGACCCGCGAGGGGTGGTGGTGACGATGGTGATGCCGAACAGCCCCGCCTACACCGCGGGCCTCGAGGTGGGCGACGTGATCGTCGCCGTCGACGGCTCCACCGTGGTCGGGATGAGCACCTGGGAGTTCCTCGAGGTCGGCACCGGCAAGGAGGGCAGCCTGGTCCGGCTGGACGTGCGCTACGGCGAGGTGGTCGAGCAGGTGGAGTTTCGCCGGGAGCGGATCGCTGCGCTGTTGACCGAGTAGCCCGCGCTCACCCCTCCGGCGTGACGGGAGCCTGGGCGTCGACCCGCTCGCGGAGCATCTTCAACAACACGCGGATGTCGAAGGGCTTCTCCAGCACCGGGGCCCGCGTCTCCTCGAGGAACGCCCGCACCCGGGGCGTGAACGCCCCGCCGGTGATGAAGATCACGCGACTCGCGAGCTCGGGCGCCCCCCGCGTGAGGGCGTTGAAGATGTCGGGACCGGTGACCTCGGGCATCATCAGGTCGCAGAGGATGACGTCGTAGCGCTCCCCGGCGAGCAAGCGCTGAAGCGCCCGACGGGGCTCGGTGAAGCTCTCGATGTCGTGCTCGAGCTCCACCACCCGCTCCAGGAAGCTGACGATCATCTGCTCGTCGTCGATCAGCAGCACCCGGCCTCGACGCGGCGCCGGGTCGATGACGCTGGTGGGATCGGAGGACGTCGCCGGCAGGGCCCCGATGATGGGGTTGAGGCGCACCCGGAAGGTGCTCCCTACGCCCACCGTGCTCTCCACATCGATGGCCCCGCCCATCTGAGCCACGAGCTGGCTCGAGATCGCGAGCCCGAGCCCGGTACCCTCGCCCGGCGGCTTCGAGGTGTAGAAGGCGTCGAAGATCCGGGATCGGAACGCCTGCGGAATGCCCTCTCCCGTGTCGCGAACCTCCACCAGCACCCGGCCGTCGGCGTCCACTCCGGTGGTGAGCGTGATGGTTTGGGTGTCCGGGCTGCCCGCCGGGATCGCTTGCACGGCGTTGATGATCAGGTTGAGGAACACCTGCCCGAGCCGGGCCTCGTTGACGTCCACCCGGGGCACATCCGCGTAGAGCTTCACCAGCTGGGCGCGCTGCCGGATCTCGGCGTTGGCGATGGACGCGGCCGAGTCCAGCACCCGGCGCACGTCCACGGGGAGGTGACTCTCCTCCTCGGCGCGGGAGAAGAGCTTGAGATCCTTCACGATCTGCTTGATGCGCTGCGCGCCCTCGGTGGCGAGGTCGAGCGCGTTGCGCGCCAGATCGATGCGGGGCGACGGCGGTAGGAGGGCCAGCTGTTCGCCCGCGAGGCCTACCTTGGCCATGACCCAGGTGAGCGGGTTGTTGATCTCGTGCGCCACCCCGGCGGCGAGGGTGCCCACCGACGCCATGCGGTCCGCGAGGACCATCCTCGCCCGCATCTGCGCGAAGACCGTGATGTCGGTCATGACACCGATCATCCGCAGCGCCGCACCGCTGTTGTCGCGGATGACCATGCCCCGGTCGATGATGTCGGCGTAGGACCCGTCGGCGCGGGCGAAACGATACTCCGCGGTCCAGTACTCGGTGCCGGCCGAAATCGCACGATCGAGCGTCTCAGTGACGCGTTCGACGTCGTCGGGGTGGATGCTCCGGGTCCACCAGTCGATGTCCGCGCCTTCGAGCACGACGCCATCCCCGAACACCCGACACGCCGCCTCGTTCCAACGCACCGTTCCCGTGGGGATCGACCAGTCGTAGCGCACGTCGTCGGTGGCGCGGGCGTCCAGCTCGAACCGGGCGTTGGCGTCGCGCAGCGCATGCTCCGCGGCCCGCTGGAGCGTCAGGTCCCGGACCGCCGCGACGCGGCGACGACGCCCCCCGATCTCCACTTCCCGCGCCGACACCCCGACGTCGAACTGCGAACCGTCCTTCCGGAGCCCGACGAGGTCGCCGTGATCCGCGGGCGGCGCGATCACCTGGGCCGACACCAGCGCGCGGAGCTCCTCGGGGTGGAGCATGGCCACGTGGTGGCCCACCAGCTCCTCGGTGTCGTACCCGAACATCTGCGCGAACGCGCGGTTGCAGAACCGGATGACCCCCTGGTCGTGAACGACTACGCCCTCCGTCGCGGCGTCCGCGAGCAGGCGGTACCGGGCCTCGCTCTCCGCCAACCGTTCGGCGGCGTCCACGGTGTTGGAGGTGGCGACCTCGAGCAGGGTCGAGTTGCCGTGCACCCACACCGTGGCCACCAGCAGCCGCGCCTCGGTGGTGTGGGCGTCGAGCGGCATCGTCAGGTAGTCGCTGCATTGGGCCGCCACCAGCGCCCGGACGCGGGCGATGGACCCGTCCCGCGTGAGGCCGAGGATGACGATGGAGCTGCCATCCGCCCGCCTGCGGAGCTCGGCCACCAGCGGCAGGCCGCCCTCGGCGTCGACGTCCACGCAGATGAGGGGGAACCGCTCGCGCTCCACCGCCGCCCGCGCCAGCGCCGCGGAGCTTACCCGCACCGTCTCGAACGCGCGGCGGCCCAGCACACTGGAGAGGATTTCGAGGTCGGGAGACGACCGGCCGACGAGCAGCGCGCGCACGCCACCTCGTATCAGAGTGGCTCGACCTCGTACAACTCCATGCCCGGGTTCTCTCGCACCGCGTACTGGAGCGGCCAGAGGCTCTCGGAGAGGACGACGGGCCGCCCGTGGCGATCGTCGACCAGCACGTAGTCTCGGCGCGCCCGCAACCAGGCGAGCCCCTTGGGGTCCCCCCCGATCCAGCGCGCGTAGCGGAAGGGGGCGGCGTCGAGGATCGCCTTGGCGCCGTACTCGTTCTCCAACCGATGCAGCAGCACCTCGAACTGGAGCTGCCCCACGGCGCCCAGGTAGGGGTCCTGATCCCCGATGTCGGGCCGGATGAAGAGCTGGATGGCACCTTCCTGGGCGAGCTGGTGCAGCCCGGCCTGGAGATGCTTGCGCTTCAGGGGATCCTTCAACTTCACCCTTCCGAAGTGCTCGGGAGCGAAGCGCGGGATGCCCGCGTAGTCCACCGCCTCGCCGACATAGAGGGTGTCCCCGATGCGGAGGTTGCCCGGGTCGAAGAGGCCGATCACGTCGCCCGGCCAGGCGTCCTCCACCTCCACCCGCTCCGACGCCAGGAAGCTGTGGGGCTTGGCGAGCTTGATGGGGTCCCCCGTACGGTGAATACGCACCTCCATCCCGCGCTCGAACTTCCCGCTCTGGACCCGGATGAAGGCCACCCGGTCCCGATGCCGCGGGTTCATGTTCGCCTGAATCTTGAAGACGAAGCCGGAGAAGCGCGGGTCGGTGGGGAGACGGGCGTTGACCCCCGGTCGCGGGCGCGGCGCGGGGGCGATCTCCACCATCGCGTCGAGGAAGGGCTGCACGCCGAAGTTCGTGAGCGCCGACCCGAAGAACACCGGGGTCTGCTTGCCGGCCAGGAACTTCTCGCGATCGAAGGGCTCGCCGGCGCCGTCGAGCAGCTCGAGGTCCTCGTAGAGCTTGGCGCGGAGGTTCTCGGGGACGCGATCCGAATGACGGTCCACGCGGTCGAACTCGACGAAGTCGGTGCCCCGGCCGGCCCCGAAGAGCAACACCTCGTCGGCGCCCCGGACGGCGACGCCCACGAACTCCCGACCCGACCCGACCGGCCAGTTGACCGGGGCGCACTGGATGCCGAGCGCGTTGCCGATCTCGTCCAGCAACTGCAGGGGGTCGATGCCCTCCCGGTCGCACTTGTTGATGAAGGTGAGGACCGGGATGCCGCGCAGCCGGCACACGTCGAAGAGCTTGCGGGTGCGCTCCTCGACGCCCTTGGCGTTGTCCACCAGCATCACCGCGCAGTCGACCGCCGCGAGCACGCGGTAGGTGTCTTCGGAGAAGTCGGCGTGGCCCGGGGTGTCGAGCAGGTTGAGGCGGCGGCCCAGGTAGTCGAACTGGAGCACCGAGGAGGTGATGGAGATGCCGCGCTCCTGCTCCATCTTCATCCAGTCGGAGACGGCGTGGCGGCTGGCCTTCCGCGACTTCACCGCGCCCGCCATGTGGATCGCGCCGCCGTAGAGCAGCAGCTTCTCGGTCAGCGTGGTCTTGCCGGCGTCGGGGTGCGAGATGATCGCGAAGGTGCGCCGGCGGCTGGCTTCGGCGATCAGCTCGGTTTCAGATTCGGAGGACATGCGGGTTCCGGCGGGGCGCGGCGTCTATCGCGGTCGGCTACGCTCGGCCGCGATGCTCTCCGCGCTGCTCCTCCTCGTCGCCTGCACCGAACCCGACGCGGTGCAGACCGTGCCCGACACGACCCCCTGGATCACCCCCGGGTGCGGCGACGGCGTACAAGAGGCGGACGAGGCCTGCGACGACGGCGCCGCCAACAGCGACACCTTGCCCGACGCCTGCCGAACCGACTGCCTGCTCCCCTCCTGTGGCGACGGCGTCACCGACGCCGGCGAGGCCTGCGACGACGGCGAGACCTGGGGCGGGGACGGCTGCGATCCCACCTGCACCGCCGAGGGCGCCGACCACGAAGCCGAGCCCAACGACAGCTGGGACACCGCCAACCCGGGGGCCGCGCTGGTCTACGGATCCCTCCCCGCCGACGACGTCGACTGCTTCACCGTGGACGTGCCCGCCTGCGGCGCGATCCAGGTCGAGCAGCGCGGATTGGACTGCGATCCGGCGCTAACCCTCGCCCTCCACGATCCCAGCGGCGCCCTGGTCGCCTCGGGCGGACCTGGCGCCTCGGGCTGCGCCATCCTGGATCCGCTCGAGGAGCCCGGGGCGCGCTGGGTCGCCGCCGGTACCTGGTCGGTGTGTGTGTCCGCGGTCGAAGGCGCCGAGGTGCGCGGCTACGCGCTGGCCGTGTCCACGCCCGACCCCGTCACCATCGGGGCGCCGGCCGTGGGCGGCGACCTCGACGGCGACTCCATCCCCGACTCCTGCGACGCGGACGGCGATGGCGATGGCCTGCTCGACGGCGACGACAACTGCCCCGACCTCTCCAACGGTCCCGACACCCCCGTCCTCGCCGTGTCGGCCAACGGCTTCGTCACCGACTGGCTCGCCGCCGGCCCGTTCACCACCGGCGTCTCCACCGACACCTGCCGCCCCTCCGAGGACCCCTTCGTCGGCGAGGACGCCGTCATCACCCCCACCTACGGGGACCCGGCGGGGGAGCTCACGTGGACCGCCCAGATCCTCGGCGGCGACCTCTTCGATTTCCTCGGGGACTACGGCTACGTCGGGGCCCCGCGGGAGGTCTACACCCTGGTCTACCTGCGCAGCGACAGCGCGCGCACGCTCACCCTGGCCGTCGGCGCGGACGACGGCGTGTTCGCGTGGTGGAACGGCGCGTTGGTCCTGGACGTCGCGAGCTGCCAGGGGGTTGTGACCGACCAGTTCCAGGCCTCCGTCGACGTGCTCGCCGGTTGGAACACGCTCCTCGTGAAGGTGCGCGATCAGGGCGGCGGCTGGGGCCTCGTCGCCCGCTTCTTCGATGGGAGCACGCTGGTGTACGACCTCGAGCCCTCGCTGGTCTACGGCGCGAGCTGGCGGCCCGACCAGACCGACTCCGACGGGGACGGCGTCGGTGACGTGTGTGACGAGACCCCCTGATCCGGCGATCTGCACCGTGTCTGCACCGCTTCACTGCGCGGCGGTCGGGCCGACCCTACGTTAGCCTCCTCGCCCATGCGCCCACCGCTCCGCTCCACGCTCCTCTCCGCCGGCTGCCTCGGCCTCGCGTTCGGTCTCGGCGAGGTCGCGCTACGCGCGTCGCCCGCCCAGGGCCTCGGCGCCCCCGACGTCGTCGAATGGCTCGCTTTCTCGGCGGCGATCTCGCTCGGGGCGTCGCTGCTGATCGGCGCGGTGGCCTGGGCGATCGGCTTCCGGGTGCGCGGGCTGCTCGAAGGCACGATGATCGGCGTCTGGGCGACCATCAACTACCGCTTCGAGTTCGTCCTGAACGAGTTCATCCGCGATCCCAAGGTGTGGGGCGGGATGTCGGTGATCTTCCTCGCCGGGGTGGGCATCGGACTCGCCGTGCATCCGTTGGTGGCGCGCTTCGAGAAGCAGCTCCGAATCGGGGCCCTGGTCCTCGCCGGGTCGGCGGTCGCGATCGCCCTCGTCCGCGCCGAGCCCACGGCCGGGCGCCCGGGATCGCGCCCGTCGGTGCTCATCGTCAGCATGGACACGGTGCGCTTCGATCACCTCTCCCCCTACGGTCGCGCCATCGATACCCCACACCTGCAGCGGCTCGCCGACGAAGGCGTGGTGTTCGATCAGGCGATCGCCAACGCCCCGATCACCGAGCCCTCCCACCTCGCGATGTTCACCGGGGTCGCGCCGTACCAGTCCGGGGTCATCGCCAACGGCACCAACCTCGGTGACCGCCCTGCCCTCATCTGGCGCACCCTCAAGGACGCCGGCTACCTCACCGGCGGCTTCGTCAGCGGCTTCCCGCTCCACGGGAAGTACGGCTGGAACCAGGGGATGGACGTCTACGACGACGACTTCGGGGCCGTCGGCGGGGTGCAGGACCTCACCCTGGTGAAGGGCTGGAACCAGTTCGCGATCAAGGAGCACGCGCTCCGCGAACGGCCGGCCCACCAGGTGCTCGCCCGCGCCGTCCCGTGGCTCCGGGCCAACCGCGACAACGAGTTCTTCGCCTTCGTGCACTTCTACGACGCTCACGGCCCGTATGAGGCGCCCGCGAACGTCGAGCTGGGGCCTCCGCCCACCGACGGCACGCCGCTCGACCTGCCTTTCTACTGGCCGGCGCCGAGCCGCAAGATCACCTCCGTCGATTGGCTCACCAAGGCCTATGACAAGGAGATCGAGCTGGTGGACGACGCGATCGGGCAGCTCCTCGACGCGATCGGCCCGCGGCTGGACAACACGCTGGTGATCATCACCGCGGACCACGGCGAGTCCCTCACCGAGCACGACTACTACTTCGACCACGGCGACGACCTCTACGACCCGTCGCTGCGGGTGCCGATGATCGTGCGCTACCCCAAGCTCGCCAAGGCCGGCTCCCGAGTGGCGTGCCAGTCTGCCGGGGTGGACATCGCGCCCACGGTGCTCGCGGTGGTGGGGATCGACGACGGGCACGCGCGCGCCGGACGCGCTCGGATGGCCGAGCTGGCCGGGGAGCTCTGCGCGGAGGAGCCCGTGGTGGCGTCCACCGTGTCGGGGCGCATGGTCGAGGTCCCTCCCATCTCCCACGCGCTGCGGGCCCGCGCCGAGAAGATCATCCTCGCCGACGACAAGCCCCCCGAAGCGTATGACCTGGCCGACGACCCGGCCGAAGCCGACAACGTCTACCCCTCCGAGCGGGCCCTGCTCGCCGAGACCGCCCTCAAGGGGCTGTTGGAGAAGAAGGGCACCGTGCTCACCGCCGAAAATGACGCCGAGACCCAAAGCGCCCTCGAGGCCCTCGGCTACCTCGAAGGCGACCCCGCCCCATGAAGCTCCACGACGACAGCTTCGACCTGCTCCCGGTGCCCGACCGGAGGATCTGGCTCAGGATCGCGACCCTCGGCGCCGCCACCGGGGCGCTGGCCGGGGGCATCGAAGCGATCGGGCTCGCGGTCACCATGACGGTGCCGATGTCCACCCGGGAGTCCCTGGAGCTGGGACTCGCGACGGTGGTGCTCGACGCCCTCCTCGGCTTCGGCAGCGGGCTCGCGGGCGGGATCGTCGCGCAACTGGCGCGGATCCAACGCTGGAAGCGGTACCGGTTGGGCTTCACGGTCGCGAGCTTCCTGCTCGCCTTCTTCTTCCTCGCCCCGCTCGCCCGGGAGCTGGCCAAGCAGGGCCGGCCGCCCGCCGCGGTCGGCATGATCTCCTTGAGCGTGATCCTCGGGGCGCTCGCCTGGTACAACGCCGGCTACTGGTTCCGCCGGCAGCTCATCGGCGGGGCGCCGGCCGCCGGATGGCGGCTGGTGGCGTGGGTGGGCGCCGTCGTCCTCGCCCTGATCGCGGTGGTGATCCGAGGCCCGGCCGGGCCGAGCGGCGTCGCGCCGCCCGGGGCGCCCAACGTCGTCCTCATCACCATCGACACCCTACGCCGGGACCACCTCGGCATCCACGGGAGCGCGCTGCGGACGCCGTTCATCGACGCGCTCGGCCGCGGCGGGGTCATCTTCGACGACGCGGTGACCCCCTTCCCCGAGACGCTCCCCTCCCACGCCTCGATGTTGACCGGCCTCCAGCCCGCCCAGCACGACGTGCTCTCCAACGGCATGCCGGTACGCCAGGGCTTCGTCACCGTCGCGGAGACCCTCGCCCTCTCCGGCTACCGCACCGGCGCCTTCGTCTCCTCCTTCGCGGTGGACGGCGCCACCGGCATCGACCAGGGCTTCCAGGTCTACGACGACGACTTCTTCCCGGCGCTGCGCGGGATCGGTCAGGTGCGGGCCGCCGCCACCGCCCTGCCGCTGCTGATGCGCTTCGGGGACCCCTCCGACTACCCCTTCCTGCTCGAGCGCGGCTCCCCCGAGACCATCCGGCGGGCGTTGACCTGGGCCGAACAACCCTCGGACCGACCGTTCTTTTTGTGGGTCCACCTCTTCGACCCGCACTCTCCCTACGAGCGCCACGACGGCCAGCCCAACCCCGTGGACCACCGCGCCATCCTCAAGCTCGAGCCGGGCTACACCTACACCGAGGAAGAACGCCAGCAGTTGCGGGCGCTCTACAACCACGAGGTCGAGTACACCGACCAGATGACCGACACCCTGGTCACCGGCCTCAAGGAGCGCAAGCTCCTCGACAACGCCCTGGTGGTGTTCACCGCCGACCACGGCGAGGCGCTCGGCGAGCACGACATCAACTTCACCCACCACGGCATCTACGAGGACGTCCTCGCGGTTCCCCTGCTGCTCTGGTCGTCCGACGGGCGGGCCGTGCCCGGGACGCGCATCCCGCAGATGGTCAACGTCGCCGACGTCGCCAACACCCTCCTGGAGTTCACCGGGCTGCCGCTCCTGAGCCGCACCGGCTCGGTGCCGCTGCTCTCGTACGTACGCGGCGACGACGTCCAGCCCGGGCCCCTGGGCCTGCGCGGGCGCTCGGGCGCGTCGCTCACCGCGGGGCAGCTCTGCGGGGTGCGGGACCCCTCGCGTCTCAAGTACATCCGCGGGCAGGACGGCGCGGAGGAGGCCTACGACCTCAACACCGACCCCGGCGAGACCCGCAACATCGCCCCCGAGCAGTCCCAGCTCGTCGAGAACGGGCGCAAGAACGTCGAGACCTGTCTGGGCCAGACCATCCAGGCGTCCGGCGCGGACGACGCCACCACCGAGCGACTGAAGGCGATGGGGTACGTGGAGTAGCGGGACGGACGCACCGCCGAGTCTCCACGCGCAGCTCGTGTGCCGGCCCACTGGGGCCCCCGGTAGCGCCTCCCCCCGAACCTGAGCTAGAGTCCTCTTGCCGGCGGAGGTCACCGTCGTCAACCCAGGGAGTCCACACATGGCCCTCTACCCCCTCACCCCCCCCCCACGACTACCGAAAGTGTAGAAACAACCTCGACTACTGACGACATCTATCGGTGGTCCACCCCCTTCTACCCCACTCCCGGCATGGACGCGTTGCAGCTCTGGTGGCTGGCGCGGGCGATCGGCGCGGTGAGCCCGACCAGCGTGCCGGTCTACCAGACGGCCACCTTCCGAACCGACAACCCCGACACGCCGGTGCTGTTGACGGGCACCACCCTGACCGGTGCGGGCGAGAAGAGCGCGGCCGCGTACTCGCTCACCAGCGCGGTCTCGACGAAGTTCTGGATCCGGTTCGGGGTCGCGGTGAAGGCGGGCGCGGCCGGCCTCGCCCAGGCGGACGTCGGCCTACAGGCCGCCTTCGTCCCGCTGGGGCAGGTGGTGGGCTCCGCT
>JAYVAS010000120.1:0-1632 GCA_043750895.1 Pseudomonadota bacterium | reverse complement strand
TTGCAGGGTGCCATCAGCTCGTTGCGCGGGGTTGCCGGGATGATCGGTCCGCTGTTGTTCACGCAGGTGTTTTCGGGCGCCCTCGACGTCTTTCCCGGGGCACCGTGGCTCGTGGGTGCGCTGCTCTTCGGGCTGGCGCTCGCGGCGACGCTCGGGGGCTGACCCGCTCGGCTCAGCGCTTGTGAGCCCGGGCCTGCCACTCCAAGGAGTAGAAGTACATCCCGAGCACGGCGATCACGAGGGAGGCGGAGATGGCGCCCTCGTAGCGGAGGCCGTCAGGACCGAGCGCGTCGCCGACGAGGTCGGACGCCAGCACGGCGATGAGTAGCGCCGTCGTGAGGGCCTTCACGGAGAGGAGGTCGGCCTTGCTCGCGCTCTCGTCGCGGTCCTCGCGGGAGTCGCGGATGTAGCGTGCCAGGCTTAGCGGGAGGAGGAACGGCAGCGGGGCCAGAAAGAAGAACTCGATCCCGCTGAGGCACGTCTCGAGCGCGGCGTTCGCCGGACTCACCGGTTCGTGGTCCCAGGCCAGCAGTCCGACGTACCGGAGCACGCCCGCCACCATCCGGGAGAGCCCGATCCCCAGGAGCGAGATGGTGAGCAGGGCACCGAGGGCGGACGCGGCCGTGGTCGCGACCACGAGGAGCGCCCGGATGGCGGTATATACCCGCCCTGAACCGCCTTTTTCTGGCTCCTCCGCGATCGTCACCACCGGCGCGGGATCGGGCTCGCGCTCGGTGCTCAACGGGTCCCGCCTGCGTCGCCCACGCGGGGCCGCTGCCGTTTCGCCTGTTTCAATGCGCCTCCACGGAGCGCGGGGGCGCCCCCGGGGAGCGTACCGTGGCCGCGCCGGTCGGGCGACCGCGCCGGGTCACTCGGGGTCACCCCGGCGACGCCTCCCCGGTGTGGAACCGATCCTCCCCGCGCGCGCGACGCTTGGAGTATTTACATTGAAACTCGACTATTTGAGTCGAGGTGTCGATTGGCCCTTTCTGCCCGGTAGAGCGCCCTTAGCCTTGAACGACCCCCTGGCCGCCTCCCGGCGACGGCAGCGGGAGATTCACCGATGCCCGGCGACAGCTTCCGGTCGTCCTGGAGCCACGATGCACTCCGATCCTCTGTGGAAGACCAAGACCACTACCCGATACGCGCCGCTCGACCGGAACCTGGTGGTGGACGTGGCGATCGTGGGGGCGGGGATCACCGGCCTGACGCTCGCCCTCCGACTCAAGGAGGTAGGCCTCCGGGTGGCCGTGGTCGACACGCGGTCGGTGGGAGCGGGGGCCACCGGCCACTCGACGGGGCACCTCACCGCCGCGCTGGACGTCGACTACGCCACCCTCCTCCGGCGTTTCGGGCCCCTCGGCACCCTGGAGGTCGCGACGAAGTCCCGTGACGCGATCCGTTTCATCGAGGAGACGGTCGCGGAGCACCGTATCGACTGCGACTTTCGTCGCGCCGACGGCTGGCGGTACGCGGGGACGAGCGCCGGCGCCGATGGGTTCGCGGCCGAGCTCACGGCGGCGCGTGACGCGGGGATCCCGGTCGAGATCGTCGAGTCGGGTCCGCTCCCGTTCATGGGTCGGTCGCTGCGCTTCCCCGCTCAGGCCATGTTCAACCCGACGGCCTACGTGG
>JAYVAS010000119.1:0-34050 GCA_043750895.1 Pseudomonadota bacterium | reverse complement strand
GCCTCGCGGGGCGCTAGTCGATGTTCAACGCCCTCATCGGGTTCTCTCTGCGGAACCGCCCCCTGGTGTTGGCGGTGGCGGTGTTGTTGTTGGGGTTCGGCGGCTGGACGGCCGCGCGGCTCCCGGTGGACGTGTTCCCCGACCTGAACCGACCGACCGTCACCCTGCTCACCGAGGCCGGCGGGCTCTCTCCGGAGGAGGTCGAGCGGCTGGTCACCCGTCCGCTGGAGGCGGCCATGGCGGGGGCGCCCGGGGTGGCCCGCGTCCGCTCGCAATCGGCGGTGGGCCTGTCGGTGATCTGGGTCGAGTTCGACTGGGCGGTGGAGATCTACCGGGCCCGGCAGCAGGTCGCGGAGCGCATCGGCCCCCTCCAGGAGCAGTTGCCGGAGGGCATCGTGCCCGCGATGGGGCCGGTCACCTCGATCATGGGCGAGGTCCTGCTGGTCGGGGTGGTGTCTCCGGAGAACACCGTCTCCGGCCCGGCGCTCCGTGGGCTGGCCGATTGGACCCTCCGCCCCCGCCTGCTCGCCCTGCCCGGCGTGTCGGCCGTCAACAACATCGGCGGCGGGGTGGAGCAGATCCACATCGACGTGAACCCCGACCAGCTCGCCCAGCTCGGGATCCCCCTGGAGGCGGTGCGCGCCGCCGCGGAGGACGCGCAGGGCAGCTCCAGCGGCGGCTTCCTGGAGCGGAAGAGCCAGGAGTACGTGGTCCGGAACGTGGCGCGCACCGCGGATCCGGCCGCGATCGGCGAAGCCGTGGTGGCGACCCGGGACGGCGTGGTGATCACGCTCGCCGACGTCGCCGACATCCAGGTCGGGGTCGGACCCATGCGCGGGGCCGCGGGGGTGAACGGTCAGCCGGCGGTCATCCTCTCCATCGCCAAGCAGCCGGGTGCCGACACCATCGCCGTCACCCACGCGGTCGACACGACCCTCGCCGAGATCCGCCGCGGGCTCCCGGAGGGCGTCGAGGTGGTGTCGCTGTTCCGCCAGGCGAGCTTCATCGAGGCGTCGATCAACAACGTCGAGGAGGCGCTGCGGGACGGCGGCATCCTCGTCGCCATCGTCCTCGTGCTCTTCCTCCTCAACGTGCGGACCACCGCCATCACCCTCACCGCCATCCCAGTGTCCCTGGTGGTGGCGATCCTGGTGCTCTCGGCGTTCGGCTTGACCCTCAACACCATGACCCTCGGCGGGCTGGCGGTGGCCATCGGCGAGCTGGTGGACGACGCGATCGTGGACGTGGAGAACGTGCTTCGACGGCTCAAGGCGAACGCCGCCTCCCCCCAGCCCCGCCCGGCGTTGCGGGTTGTGCTCGACGCGAGCGTGGAGGTCCGGGGGTCGATCGTGTTCTCGACCATGCTGGTCCTGCTCGTCTTCCTCCCCCTGTTCGCGATGTCGGGCATGGAGGGGCGGCTGTTCGCACCGCTCGGCATCGCGTACATCACCGCCATCCTGGCGTCGATGGTGGTGTCGCTGACGGTGACGCCGGCCTTGTGCGCCTACCTCCTCCCGGGGCTGGTGAACCGGGTGGACCCGGGCGACGGGCGCCTGGTGCGGGCGCTGAAGGGCCTCGAGCGGCGCGTGCTCGCCCTGTCTCTGCCCCGGCCCGGGGGGGTGATGACGGTGACGACGGCGCTGGTGGTCGCGGCCGCGGCGAGCGTGCCCTTCCTCGGCACCAGCTTCCTGCCGCCCTTCAACGAGGGCACCGCGACCATCAATGTCCAAGCCGCGCCCGGCACCAGTCTGGCCGAGTCAGACCGCCTCGGCGCGCTCGCGGAGCGGCAGCTGCTGTCGATCCCCGAGGTCACCAGCACCGGCCGGCGGACGGGGCGGGCGGAGATGGACGAACACGCCGAGGGCGTCCACTACACGGAGATCGACGTCGACTTCGTGGAGGGAGGCCGGCCGCGGGCGGCGGTCCTCGCCGACGTGCGCGACCGTCTGGGCGTGATCCCCGGCGTGGTCTCCAACGTCGGTCAGCCGATCAGCCACCGGCTCGACCACCTGCTCTCGGGGGTGCGCGCCGAGATCGCGCTGAAGCTGTACGGTCCGGACCTCGCCGTGCTCCGCGCGACGGCAACGGCGGTCCGCGACGCCCTGGTCGCCGTGCCCGGGCTGGTGGACATCCACGTCGAGCCGCAGGTGCTGGTGCCGCAGGTGCTGGTGCAGGTGGACCGGGACGCGGCGACCCGCTTCGGGGTGCCGGCGGGGCGACTGGCGGAGGACCTCGCGGTCGGGCTCGCCGGGGTGCGCGTGGGGCAGGTGCTGGACGGGATGCGGAGCCTGGATCTGATGGTTCGGTACGCCGCGCCCTTCCGGGACGACGTGGCCCGGCTCGCGTCGGCGCCGCTCGTGCTGGAGGACGGGAGGGCCGTCACCCTCGGGCAGCTCGCCGAGATCTCGCTGGGGACGGGACCGAACCAGGTCCTCCACGAGGACGGCCAGCGTCGCATCGCCGTCAGCGCGAACACCGCCGGGCGGGACATCGGCAGCGTGGTGGCCGACATCCAGGAGGTCCTCGCGACCGTGCCCCTGCCCGCGGGGTACTGGCTCGCCCTCGGGGGCCAGTTCGAGCGCCAGCAGGAGGCCAGTCGCACCATCGCGCTGTTGTCCCTCGTTTCGCTGACGGCGATGTACGCCGTGCTGTTCGCGCACTTCCAGTCCCACGCCCTCACCCTCCAGGTGCTGCTCAACGTCCCCCTGGCTCTGATCGGGTCGGTGGCGGCGATCTGGATCTCCGGGGCGCCGCTGTCGGTCGCCACCCTGGTCGGGTTCACGACGCTGTGTGGGGTGGCCACCCGCAACACCATCTTGATGATCTCGCACTACGTCCACCTCGTGCGGTACGAGGGGGAGGTGTTCGGCGCCCCGATGGTGGTGCGCGGCACGCTCGAGAGGCTGGTGCCCGTGGCCATGACCGCGCTCTGCGCCGGGATCGGCCTGGTCCCGCTCGCGTTCGCGGGGGACGCCCCGGGGAAGGAGATCCTCTCCCCCGTGGCCCAGGTCATCCTCGGCGGCCTGATCTCCTCGACCCTGCTGGACATGGTCGTCACCCCCACCGTCTTTCTGCGGTTCGGCGGTACCGCGCTCGCGCGGCTGGCCTCCGAACGTCCCGACCCCCTGGAGCCTACATGAACCCCGTCCTCCTCCTCCTCCTCGCCGCGTGCAGCACGCCGGCGCCGGCACCGACCGCCCCCCCCGCGCACGACCACGCCGACGGCACGCACGCCCACGCTCCCGCCGACCCGGGTCCCGCCGACCACGCTGCCGCTGGCCACGGCGCCGAGGACCACGGGCACACCAAAGCACATGGCGGCGAGGTCAAGACCGTCGGCACCATCCACGTCGAGGCCGTCATGGTGCCGTCGGGGGTGCTGTTCTACCTGTCGGACGCCGCCGAGAAGCCGCTGATGGTGGACGGCTACGGCGGGAGCGCGGTGATCAAGGGCCCGACGGGGGTCACGACGGCGCCGCTGATGGCGATGGGCGACCACCTGCACGCGACGGCCGCGCTGACCGTCGGCGCGCCGGCGAGCGTGGTTTTGACCCTCACCGAGGCCGGGAAGGCGGTGAGCGCCTCCTGGGAATCCCCGGCGGTGGGCCTGGCGGCGCACGACCACACCGCGTTGCACGGCGGGCAGGTGGGCATGTGGGGGGACCACCACGTGGAGTACGTCGCCAAAGACGGGACCTACCGGGTGTGGGTGACCGACTCCCACCGGCGCCCGGTGGCCGGCGTGGTGACCGGGACCCTCAAGGACGGCGACCAGACCCTCCCCCTCGCGCCGGGCTCGGACGGCTCGCTCGAAACGAAAGGTGCCGGGGCCGGCACCCGCCCGGTGATGGTCGACGTCACGGTGGACGGGACCGCGTTCTCGCTGAGCTTCAACGCCACGCCGTAGGGGGCAGAATGTTCTTCGGGACTTTGACCAAATGTGTACAGCGGCGGCCGCCCCGGTGCGTGAACTGTGGGCAATCGGCCGCAGCGACCTCTGCTCGCCCTCTTGCCGTTCCTTTTTACTCCGGAGCTCCGATGCGCACCCTCTCCCTCTCCCTCGCCGCCCTCCTCCTCGTGGGATGTACGGACGGTGGGTCCGAAAAGCCAGACGGCAACGGGGACCCGGACGACACCGGGACGCCCCCCGTGGAGTTCTCCCCCATCGGCACCGGGGACGGCACGCCCGAGTCCGTGTCGTGGACCTACATCCTGGGCCCTGACGAGCGCCTCGACGACCCACGCGACCTCGGCTTCGACGCCGCCGGCAACCTGTGGATCGCGAACCGCGAGGACGACCGGACCTACATCGTGAGCGACCCGGGGACGGACGTGCAGGACCACGACCGGCGGAAGGATGGCTACGCCGAGCACTTCATGGAGGAGACGGCGGCGTTGGCTTTCGACGGCAACACGCAGTTCGCGAGCTGCGGAGAGTCCGACAACACCTACAACGACCAGGCCGCCGGGAACGGCTACATGGGCCCGGTGTTGTGGACGACGGACCTCAACATCTTCGGGGTCGAGAACCCCATCGGCCTCGGCTCCCACCTCGACATGTCCCACGAGAGCCCCTTCTGCGTGGGCATCGCGTGGGAGGACGCCAACATCTACTGGGTGTTCGACGGCGAGCACGACGCGCTGGTGCGCCACGACTTCCGGGCGGACCACGGCGTGGGGATGGACGAGCACTTCGACGGCGTCATCCACCAGCTCACCGAGCCGAACATCAGTCGCGTCTCCGAGGCCCCCGGGCACATCGTGATCAACCGGGAGACGCGCCGGCTCTACGTCGCCGACACCGGGAACGACCGCGTCCTCTGGCTGGACATCGACAGCGGCACCGAGGGTGAGTCCCTTCGGGCCAACGACCCGGGCGTGGTGCGGGTCAAGTGGGAAGACGCCGATTGGGGGGTGGTGGCCGAGGGCTTCGACCACCCCGGGGCCCTCGCGATGTTCGACGACCACCTCCTCGTCGGCGAGTACGGGACGGGCCTGCTGCACGAGATCGACCTCGAGGGGAACACGATTCGCACGCTCGACACCGACTTCGGCCCGGAGAGCCTGTACGGCATCGAGATGGGCCCCGACGGGCTGTTGTGGGTCATCGACAACGCGACCGGCGTGTACCGGATCGATCCGTGATCCTGCTCGCGTTGGTGGCCTGCCCGGCCCCCGATGCGAACCCATCGCCAGCGGGCGACTCGGCCAGCGTGGTCGACGACACCGGCACGACGTCGGCGCCGACCGGCGCCTGGGGCACCCTGCTCGGGGCGCCCGCCGACGCCCTGGGCAACGCGGTGCAAGCCGCGGGGGATCTGGACGTCGACGGGGACGGGGATGTTCTGGTGGCGGCCTACCTGGGCAACCGGGTGTGCGCGGTGTTCGGGCCGGTGCCCGCCGGGCGGTCCGCGATCGATGACCTGGAACCCGCCTGCTTCGTCGGCGAGACCGACCTCGACTACGCCGGGTACGGGATGGCTGCGGTCGGGGACACGACCGGGGACGGTGTGGCCGACATCGTGGTGGGCTCGGTCGGCAACGCCGACGTCGGGGCGAACTCCGGAAAGGCGTACCTCGTCGCCGGACCGCTCGTTCCCGGGAGCTGGTCGGTCGGCGACGCGGCGTACACGACCTGGGTGGGCGAGACGGCGAGCGACTACGCGGGGATCGCCGCGAGCGCCGCGGGAGACGTCACCGGCGACGGCAATCCCGACCTGCTCATCGGCGCGTCGGGCTTCGACGGGGCGGGCGGGGGCGGGGGGCGTGCCTACCTGCTGGCCGGGCCGGTGGTCCCCGGGGCCTTCGCGCTCGCCGCCGCCTATGCCTCCGTGACCGGCCTCGGGGTGGCCGACACCGGAACCCCGCCCCCCCACGGCGCCTTCGGGACCGGCGACTTCATCGGCGAGTCACTCGCCGGACGCGGCGACTTCGACGGTGACGGTGTGGACGACCTCGCGCTCGGCGCCAGCGGTGACCAGACCCTGGGCCCGAACACCGGCAAGGTGGTGGTGTTTCGGGGCCCGGTGGCGGCCGGCGCGTGGCTCGTCATCGACGCGGACCTCACGCTGTGGGGCCCGGCGGCGGAGAGCTACGCCGGGAGCCCGACGCTGGCCGTCCCGGACCTGACCGGCGACGGGTTGAGCGACCTCCTCCTCGCCGCCGACGGCCTGGGGGCTGGGGTGGTGTACGCGGTGGGCGCCGAGGGGTCGGGCTCCGCCGAGCTCGTCGACGCGGGCATCCGCTTCGAGGGCGAGGCCGACGACGACCTCTTCGGCTACTCCCTGGCCACGCCGACCGATCTGGACGGCGACGCCGCGCTCGACCTCGTCATCGGGGCGCCCGGCAGCGACCGGGCCGCGTTCGAGGCCGGGGCGGTCTGGGTCTTCTCCGGGCCCTTCGCCGCGGGCGTGTACACCGCCGCGCAGGGCGCCGTGGTGACCGGAGAGGTGCAAGGGGACACCTTCGGCGCGGCGGTGGACGTGGCCGGAGACTTGAACGGGGACACCGGCCCGGACCTGGTGATCGGCGCCCGGAACAGCGACAGCAACGGGGGATTCTCAGGGGCGGTGTACCTGGTGGGTGGGTAGGCGAGCGCCTGCTTGCCGCCATCGCCCGCCTCGGCGTGGTCACCAAGGCGAACGCTTGGCCAAGCAGCGCTTTGGTTTCGACCGAGCCTGCGCGGCGCGGGATAGCTTTCACCCATGATTCTCGCTGTTCTCCTCGGGTGCAACCAGAACACGGTGACCGAGACCAACACGAACCGGATCTCGGCGGCCTCCGTGAAGCCCAACGCGGTGGAGTGCGCGCCCGAGTTGGCCTGGCAGCGCATCTTCTCGCAGGTTATCGGCAGCGACCCCACGCGGAGTGAGTGGGCGGATCGCGCTTGAAGGCGCGCTGACCGACTCGGCGTGCGAACTTCGGCTGGAGCTCCGAGACGCCGCGGCTGTTCGTCTCCTCGGCGTGACCATCCCGCCGACCCGCGGGCTGGGCGCGACCTCGTCGAGTGGTTCAGCGTGCTGCAGCCGGCGAGGAGATCGTGATCGCGCGCAACGGGAGGCCAGTTGCTCGCCTGGTGGCGTTGGCCGCGCCGCCCGCGCGCCGGCCAGGCGGTTGGGAGGGCCGGATGTGGATGGCACCGGACTTCGATGAAGCCGACGCCACGATGGCTGCGCTCATGCTCGGCGGCGAAGAGCCCGAATGAGGCTTCTGCTCGATAGCCACGTTTTCCTGTGGTGGAAGGGCGCCGATCCGCGCCTCTCAGCAGCGATGGTCCGCGCGATCGCCGAGGCTGACGACGTCTACGTAAGCGCTGCAACTGCGTGGGAATTGGGCCTGAAGATCAGCCTCGGGAAGCTCCGGCTGCCCGAGTCCGTGGAGGACGGCGTCGTGGCCGCGGGGTTCACGGAGCTCCCCGTCCACTTCCGACACACGCGGGCAGCCGTCGACCTGCCGCCCCACCATCACGATCCCTTCGACCGGATGCTCGTGGCTCAGGCGCTGTGCGAGGGTCTCACCTTGATGACGCACGACGACAGGATCACCCAGTACGAGGTGGCAGTATTACGAGTTCCCTGATCGGCAGAGCTCAACCAGCGGACAGTGCTACCAAGCACCCGACGGCCCGCCTGAGGGGTCAGCCCCGATAATCCGGCGCTGGGTGCGGTGCGCGGAGGTGTCGAGGCCGAAAGTGTATGTCACAGCAGCATTGTAGCGCGATCAGATAGGCAGCGCCTCGCGGACAGCAACCGCGGCGACGGCGGCTGCGAAGGTCACAACGCTCGCCACCCCCACCACCCGCCACCCCCGCCGAATCGCCGCAGCATCCGCCTCGCCCCCATCCCCAAGCCGGTAGTGCCCCGGCTTCTCCAGCACGACCCCGAGCAGCCCGGCCATCGCCGCCATCGGCCACCCCGCGTTCGGGCTCTCGGTGTTGCGACTGTCCCGCCACATCGTTCGCAGCCCGCGCCGCCAGTCCTCGCCGACCACGGCCCCCGCAACAAGAAGAAGCGCGGCGGTGGTCCGCGCCGGAATGAGGTTCAGCAGGTCATCCTGCCGCGCCGACGCCTTCCCCAGCCACTCGTACTTCCCGTGGTACCCGACCATGCTGTCGAGCGTGTTCGCCGCCCGGTAGTAGGCGGCCCCGGGCAGGCCGAAGATCGCGTACCAGAACAGCGGCGCGACGAAGCTGTCGGCCGCGTTCTCGGCGATGGACTCGGTCGCCCCTGCTGCCACCTGGCCCTCGGTGAGCGCGGAGGCATCGCGGCTGCACAGGCTGCGTAGGCCGAAGCGTGCCCCGCCGAGGTCGCCCTTTTCGAGAGCGGCGGCAACGGCGAGCCCGGCGGTGCCGAGCATCCGGATCGCCATGCAGCCCTTGAGCAGCCAGATCCCGCCCAGCACGTTGATGACCGGGACCCGCTCGATCCCCCACGCCAGTACCGCGAACGCGCTCGGCACGAAGATGGCCATCGCGAGACCGTAGACGAACTGCCCGCCGGCCCCGCCCGTTGGAGCCCAGCGTTCGAGCCAACGAATCGTGTTGCCCATCCACACGACGGGGTGCAGCCGGTCGGGCCACTCGCCGTACCAGCGGTCAACCGCGAGCGCCCCGAGGAGCACCACCAGCCCGATCACGCGAGCGCCCGGACGAGCCGCGCGTTCTCGGCCGGGGTCCGCACAGCAACCCGGATGTGCCGCTGGTCCAACCCGACGAAGTTCGAGGCGTCGCGTACGAGCACGCCACGCTGACGCAGCGCTCGATCGCGCAGCGCCGACCCCTCGGCCTCGTGAAGGGTGACGAGCAGAAAATTCGCGGCCCCTTCGACCAGCGCGACGCGCGGATTCGCACGCAGCATCGCGGCCAGCTCCTCCCGCCACGCATCGATCGGCACCCGATGCGCCCAGTCCCACGAGTCGAGGCACGCGAGCCCCGCAGCGAGCGCAGGTCCGTTCACGGTCCAGGTCGGCACGAGGCGAGGGTCAATCCCCGTCGCCCATCCGAGCCGCAGCCCAGGGATGCCGAAGGTCTTGGTCATGCTCGTGACGACGACGACGCCGTCGAGCCCCACGCAGCTCGGCTCACCCGTGAACCCGAGGAAGGACTCGTCCACGACGACGCGCACGCCCGGTCGCCGCATCGCCGCGACCTCCTCGACCGTCGGCAGGTGCCCGTCCGGATTGTTCGGCCGCCCGACGACGATGGCGTCACCGGCCTCGGCACCGTTGCCGTGACGAACCTCCGCCGGCCACGCCACCTCTGCATAGCCCAGGTACGACGGCGCACGGACCCACACGCGGCGCGCCCCGGCCAACGCCGCCCTCAACAACTCGGTCGCTCCGTTCCCCAGAACGATCCCGGCCCCGACGCGCTCCGCGATCCGCGAGCGAAGCGGCTCGCCCGAGGGCGACGGGTACCGATGCGCCTCGCCCACCGCCGCACACGCCGCGTCCAGCACCCCCGGAGGCGCCCCGAGCGGGTGAATATTCGCCGAGAAGTCGAGGATGCTCGCGGGGTCACGCCCCGCCTCCAGGGCTGCACGCACGACATCACCCCCGTGGATCGGCGGCGGGGGGTTCGGCATGACGGCTCCTGAGCCCGCGACACGTCGCCCGGCGAAGGCGATCGCGCAAGGCCCCTTGCGCTCGTCGACCGCACGCGGTAACCACGTGGCGCAACCTTTGGTCGACGGGAAGCTGGTGAGAACCCAGCGCAGGCCCGCTACCGTGATGGGTCATGCTCCACCAACTCGTTCTCGGACGAGGGTCACTGGGTGAAAACCTGGGAAGGCGGTGGAGATAAAGGCCCTAAGCCGGGAGACCCCGACTGGAGGTGAGCGCAACCTTCCCCGGTGTCGGGATGACCGCGTTCGTCGCTTCAGTTTCGGCTGGATCGTTTCGGATCGCGCTCACCCCTCCCCAGGGACGCTCGATCGGGAACGCACGCGGCGGATCCATGGTCATTTCGATTCCGGGGCCTCGCCGAGGCTCTCCTGGAACGCACCCGCCCCGATGGCTCCCCGCTCCGCACCGGCTACACGACCGGGGCGAATGCCTGCGCCGCCGCCTGTGCCGCAGCCCGAGTTCTCGTGGGAATGGGCCTCGAACCCTGGGAAGGCCCGCTTCCCGAGCTGACGGCGGATCGCTACGACACCCTCGCCGGCTCGGTGCTCATCATGTTGCCGAACGGGGACCAGGTGCGGTTCCCGGTGCGGGTGGCCGAACGGCGCGAGGATGCAGCCTACGCCTCGGTGATCAAGGACGCGGGCGACGATCCGGACTGCACGCATCGCGCCGAGCACTGGGCGGAGGTTCGCCTCCGCGATGATGGTGCCATCGAGCTGATCCGCGGTGCGGGCGTCGGGATTGCCACGAAGCCGGGCCTTGGGCTTCCCGTCGGCAGCGCGGCGATCAACGGGATCCCACGGGCCAACATCGCAGCCGAGGTCGCGAAGATCGTGCCGGGCGGCGCGGACGTCACCCTGGGCATCACCAACGGCGAAGAGCTGGCGAAGAAGACTCTGAATGCGCGCCTCGGCATCATCGGCGGCCTGTCAATCCTCGGCACGTCCGGCATCGTCTACCCTTACTCGACGGCCGCGTTTCGGGCGTCGGTGGCGCAGGGGATCGATGTCGCGCACAACATCGGTGCCGACCACGTCGTGCTGACCACGGGTGGGCGATCGGAGCGCTTCGCGATGGACCTGCTCCCGCACCTTCCCGAACCGGCGTTCGTCCAGATGGGCGACTTCATCGGCTTCGCCCTCGATCACGCCGCCGAAGTCGGGATGCGAACGGCCACGATCTGCGGGATGATCGGAAAGCTCTCGAAGATGGCTGACGGGCGGACGATGACGCACGCGGCGGGCTCCGAGGTCGACACCGCCCTGCTGGCTGAAGTCGCGCGCGGCGTCGGCGCCGACGACGCGCTTTGCTCTGCGATCGCCGCCGGAAACACAGGCCGCCACGTTCAGGAGCTGGTGACCGCTGCCGGGCTGACCGGGTTCTTCGACGCCCTCTGCGAGCGCGTCGTCATCGTGCTCTCCGCGCACCTGTCGGCCCGGCACGCCACTCCGCCCGCGATCCGCGCCGTGCTCTGCGACTTCACCGGCCCCGCGCTCGGGAGGTTTCCCCATGACGACTGAACCCGCCAACGACATGCGCCAGATGACGGCGCTCGGACGCGCCATCGAGGACGACAGCTTCGCGATCATCGACCGTGAGGTGGGGCCGTACGACCACGACAAGGCGGAATGGGAGGTCGTTCGCCGCATCATCCATGCGACCGCCGACTACGAATTCAAGTGGACGACGCGGTTCGGGAACGACGCCGTCGCGAGCGGCTGCGCGGCGATCAAGCGCGGCGCGCCCGTCGTCGCCGACGTGAAGATGATTGTGGTTGGCCTGAACGCCGCGCGGCTGGCCTCGGTCGGATGCGTCGCCCACGCATTCATCGACGACGACGGCGTGATCACGAGGGCGAAGGCCGCGGCGACGACGCGCGCGGTCGAGGCCATGCGCGAAGCGCACGCTCGCGGGCTCGTTCACGGCGGGATCATCGCCATCGGGAACGCGCCCACCGCGCTGATCGAGATCGTTCGCCTCCATCGTGAGGAAGGCGTCACCCCGGCGCTCGTGCTCGGGATGCCCGTCGGCTTCGTGAACGCCGCCGAATCGAAGGAGCTGTTGATGGGGACGGCGATCCCCTACGTCCTCACGCGCGGGCGGAAGGGCGGGTCCACCATCACCGTCGCCGCTTTCCACGCATTCCTGAACGTCGCAGCGGGGGACCTGCGATGATCCTCGAACACGCGAACGCCGCTTCGGGCGGGCACATCGCCGTCGTGGGCATCGGCGTCGGCGGGGACCTGCCCGCGCGGTCCCGCGAGGTCGTCCTCTCGGCGGAGGTGCTGTTCGGCGGCGCACGCCAGCTCGCGATGTTTCCGGACGTCGGCGACGAGCGGATCGACATCGTCGGCCGCATGGGCGATCTGAAGACCCAGCTGGCCGACCGCCGCGAAAAGCGGTGTGTGGTCCTCGCGTCCGGTGACCCGCTCTTCTACGGCATCGGCACCACCGTGCTCCGGCACTTCCCGGACGCGACGATACTCACGGCGCCGTCTTCGGTGGCGGAAGCCTTTGCGCGCGTCCGCCTGACCTGGAACGACGCCGAGCTGATCTCCATCCATGGTCGCCCGATGGCCGACATCGGCGCGGCGCTGGACCGCTCGGGGAAGGTCGCGGTGCTCACGGGGGGCGAGAACTCGGTCGCGGCGGTCGGGAAGCTCCTCGGCGAGCGCGACGGTCAGGCGCACATCTGCGAGTGCCTCGGGGCCGTCGACGAGCGGGTCCGGACGATGCCCATCGCCGATCTCGCGGGGATCGAGGCCCGCGACCCGAACGTGCTCCTGCTGGTGGCACCCAAGCGCCCGAAGGCCGTCATCCCCCACACCGACGACGACGCCTTCGAGAAGAAGATGCCGAAGAAGGGGCTGATCACCAAGCGCGAGGTGCGGACGCTCTCGCTCGCGGCCCTGGGCGTTCGTCCGGGCGATGTTTGCTGGGACATCGGCGCGGGGAGCGGCGCCGTCGCCATCGAGATGGCGATGCTCGGCGCGTCGAAGGTCTGCGCCGTCGAGAAGAACGAGGATGGCTGCCGGATCGTGCGACAGAACGTGGACAGCTTCGCCACGCCGCAGGTCGATGTGATCCACGCAAAAGCGCCCGACGGGCTGGCCGCGCTGCCGGACCCTGATCGCGTGTTTGTCGGCGGATCGGGCGGCAACATGGGTGAGCTGGTGGCGCTGCTGCTGTCCCGCCTCCGTCCCGAGGGGCGCGTCGTCGTCAACGCCGCGACCATCGAGAACCTCGCGGAGTGCGTAGGGGCGCTCAAGGCGGCGAAGGCGACGTGGTCGGTCACCCAGGTCGCGATCTCCCGTTCGTCCCCGATCCTCGATCTCACGCGCTTCGAAGCGCTCAATCCGGTGTGGATCGTGGAGGCGTCCCGATGATCGGCAAGTTCTACGGCCTCGGCGTCGGCCCCGGCGCCCCCGACCTGCTCACCCTCCGCGCGCACCGCATCCTCACGACGATCCCGGTCGTCGTGTACCCGGCGTGCAAGCCGGGAGCGTCGTCGTATGCGTGGCGCATCGTCCGCGAGCACGTTCCCGCGGAGACGCGACGGCTCGCACAGGTGTTCCCGATGTCGCGGGACTGGGCCTCGCTCATCCCGGTGTGGCGCGAGAACGCCCGCGAGATCGCCGCGGAGCTACGCGCCGGTCACGACGTCGCCTTCATCACCGAGGGCGACCCGATGCTCTTCTCGACGTTCCTGCACGTCTGGGAGCTGCTCCGCGAGGTCGCGCCCGAGGTGGAGGTCGAGATCGTCCCCGGTGTGTCGAGCATGTGCGCGGCGGCCGGGCTGACAGGCATCCCGCTGGGTCAGGGCGACCAGCGCATCGCCATCATCCCCGCGACCTGGCACGAGGATGCGCTTCGCGGCGCGCTCGTCGAGTGGGACGTGGTCGTGCTGATGAAGGTCGCGCGGGTGCTGCCGAAGGTCATCGACCTGCTGAAGGAGCTCGGCCGCTACGAGTCCGCCGCGCTCGTGTCCCGCGGCTCGTCCGAGCAGCAGATCGTGACGCGCGACCTGGAGAAGTTCCGCGACCGGCGCCTCAACTACCTGACGACCGTGATCGTCGGTCGCCCGCTGGGTTTCGTTGCAGGGCTCCAGGCCGAGGCGGCGTCGGGCGAGACCGAAGACGATCCACCTGCCTCGGACTGCGGCACTGGAACCGGTGGGTCATGCCCTTCCCCCCTAAATCTTTCGGAGATCCCATGAATGACCTGACCACCCTGTACCCGCTCAACGACGACGTCACGGGCGAATCCGCAGCACTCGCGCTCGCGGACCCCGACACCAACGAGGTCACGGGCGAGATCGCCGGCAGCGTCTGCCTGACCGATCGCACCGATCCCGGCATTCGGGCGCCCTCCTGATGCAGCCCGGCAAGATCTACTTCGTCGGCGCCGGTCCCGGCGATCCCGAGC
Source organism: Pseudomonadota bacterium (assembly GCA_043750895.1). Classification (GTDB taxonomy): domain Bacteria; phylum Myxococcota_A; class UBA796; order UBA796; family SXON01; genus JAYVAS01. The sequence goes on along the minus strand of JAYVAS010000119.1, from coordinate 20,004 downwards.
TGATCACGGTGAAAGGCCGTCGCCTGCTCGACGCGGCCGACTATGTGCTGTTCACCGGCTCGCTCGTGCCTGACGTGATGTTCGCCGGCATCGGCGCGGTCGTGGAGGACAGCAAGGGCATCGACCTCGACGAGATGATGCGACGGCTCGTGGCCCATGCGACCGCAGGCGAGCGCGTGGTGCGCGCCCATACCGGCGACCCGAGCGTCTACGGCGCGATCCACGAGCAGATCGCCCGGCTGGAGAAGGCAGGTATCCCCTGGGAAGTCGTCCCCGGCGTGACCTCCGCGTTCGCCGCCGCCGCTGCGCTCGGTGCCGAGCTGACCATCCCCGATCTCACGCAGACAGTCATTCTCACGCGAGTCGAAGGCCGCACGTCGATGCCCGACGGGGAGAAGCTCGCGGACCTCGCGGGCCACGGCACGCTCTGCCTCTACCTGTCCGCCACGCTCACCGACAAGCTCGCCCGGGAGCTGGTCGGGGCCGGTATGCCCGAGACCACGCCGGTCGCGATCGTCCAGTACGCATCGATGCCCAACCAACGCATCCTCCGCGGAACACTCGCGACGATCGCAGCCCAGGTTCGCGAGGCAAAGATGCGTGAACAGGCGATGGTCCTCGTCGGCCCCGCCCTCGACCCCGATCTGCGCCACAAGGGCGGCCACGAGAGCCGCCTCTACGCCTCGGACTTCTCTCACCGCTTCCGCCGGGCCACCAAGCCCGGCGAGCCCGACGCGCCCACGCCCGAGGACACCCCATGAAAGGAAAGCTCTTGCTCATCGGCTTCGGCCCGGGCGCCGACTGTCACCTGACGTTCCGTGCTCGCGATGCCATCGCCGAGTCGCAGGTGGTCATCGGGTACAGCACCTACATCAAGCTCATCGAAGACCTGCTCGAAGGCAAGGAAGTCCACCGGAAGGGCATGAGTGAGGAGCTGGATCGCGTCCATCTCGCTTACGACCTGGCTCGCGCCGGGAAGATTGTGGCGCTCGTCTCGTCTGGGGACGCGGGCGTCTATGGCATGGCGGGTCCAACCATGGAAGTTCTCGCTGAGCGCGGCTGGCTCGGGGACGACGACCCGGAAGTGGAGGTCGAGGTCGTCCCCGGCGTCACCGCGGTCAACGGCGTCGCGTCGCTGGTGGGCGCACCGCTCACTCACGACTTCTGTACGATCTCCCTCTCGGACCTGCTCACGCCGTGGCCGGTCATCGAGCGACGCATCAAGGCCGCTGCGGAAGGCGACTTCGTCGTCGCCCTCTACAACCCCCAGTCGAAACGTCGCGACTGGCAGCTCGGCGCCACACGCGATCTCCTCCTCGTCCATCGCCTCCCGACCACACCGGTCGCCATCGTGAAGAGCGCCTACCGGGACCGCCAGAACATCGTGCTCACCGACCTCGCCCACATGTGCGACTTCGAGGTCGGGATGCTGACGACCATCCTCGTTGGCAACTCGAACACCTACGTCGCGTGCGGGAAGATGATCACGCCGCGCGGCTACACGAACAAGTACGACCTCGCGACCACCGAGGTGAAACCAGGGCAGAAGCCGCTTCGCTCGCTCGTGCTCGATGACGAAGGCAAGCCCGTCGGCCGGACCGCCGAATGAGCCTCACCTCCGGCCTCGACGACATCGCCGTCCTGTCGGTCACCCGGCAAGGCGTGGCGCTCGCGCGTCGGCTGGAGGCGTCGCTGCCCGCGAAGCTCACCGTGTATGTGACGGCGAAGTACGCGGAGGATGCGCCTGAACACTACGTTCGGTTCACCGACAAGCTCCAGCCGGTCGTGGACGCGGCGTGGGCGAAGCACGAGGCGCTGATCTTCATCGGCGCAGCGGGCATCGCCGTCCGGATGATCGCACCACACGTCATCGACAAGCGCTTCGACCCCGGCGTCGTCGTCATGGACATCCAGGGGAAGTTCGCCATCGCGCTGTGCTCGGGGCACCTCGGCGGCGCCAACGAGCTGGCACGACTCATCGGGGAGGAAATTGGCGCGATCCCGGTGGTGACGACGGGCACCGACGTGAACGAGACGCTCGCGCCCGATGTACTCGCCAAGCAGATCGGCGCGGACATCGAGAACTGGGACGCCCTGAAGGTGGTGTCGGGGGCGCTCGTCGATGGTCGGCGCGTTGGCGTGCTGGTCGAGGCGACCGTGCCGGACCTAGCCAGATACGCGGCCAAGAACGTCCACGTGACTGACTCGCTCGACGGCTTCGACGCCGGGATCGGGGTCACAGCGCGGGTCGTGGAGACGGCGACGCCCACGATCTGGCTCCGGCCGAGGGTGCTCGTGGTCGGAATCGGCTGCAACAGCGGCACGTCGGAGGACGAGATCGCCCGCGAGGTGGATGCGGTGCTCGGTGAGGCCGCGCTCTCTCCCCGGTCGGTGCGGGAACTCGCCACCATCGACCTGAAGAAGGACGAGCCCGGACTCGTCGCGTTCGCGGCGGCGCGGGGCCTCGCGTTGCGGGCCTTCGATGCCCGGACCATCAACGAGGACGCCCCGCCGTTCGAGCGCTCGGAGACGGTCTTTCGGCACGTCGGCGTCTACGGCGTGTCGGAGCCGGCGGCGATGCTGGCCGCGGGGGCCTCGACTTGCCTGGTGACGAAGCAGAAGCGCGGGAACGTCACCATCGCGGTCGCGCTGGTCCCCACAGAGAGGGTGCCCCGATGACCGACATCCGCCCCCCGAACCCCAAGAAGCGGGAGATGACGCAGAACAAGGAGCGCGTCGGCCTCGTGCTCGTCCACACGGGCGACGGCAAGGGCAAGAGCACGTCTGCTTTCGGACTCGCGCTCCGCGCGGTCGGCCATGGGATGCGCGTTCACATCGTGCAGTTCATCAAGGGCTCGCGCGAATACGGCGAGCTCGAGACGTTCGCAAAGCTCGGCGTGACCGTCGAGCGCGCGGGCGAAGGTTTCACCTGGGAGGTGCGCTCCGACGAGCGGCAGCGCGAGCTCGCGGCATGGGGGATGGGGCAGGCGCGGGCCGCGGTCGCAGCCGGCCTCGACGTGTTGGTGTTGGACGAGGTGAACATCGCTTTGGGCAAGGGGTTCCTGCCCGTCGACGAGTTTTTGGCTTTCCTCGCGGCACGTCCCCCGGACATGCACGTCGTTTGTACCGGGCGCTACGCCCCGGACGCGCTGATCGAGGCTGCGGACCTGGTCACTCGGCACGAGTTGGTCAAGCACCCCTTCCAACGCGGCATCCGTGCCCAGCCTGGGGTGGAGTTTTGATGCAGGCCCTGCTCGATCTGCTCGACGCCGGCGGCGTGTCCCTCGCGACGGCTGCTGCACGTCTCGGCCTGTCCGAGGGGCAGGCGTTGGCGGCGCTGGCTGACGCCGGGCGCAGCGCGCGCGTTGAAGGTTCGAAGGCGTTGGTGACGGTCAAGCAATGGGGAAAGGTGAGGGTGATCCTCCGTTCACGGAGTTGTGTCGCCGAGGTGATGAGCGACCTCGGCGCGGTTCGCGAGGGCGGCGGCTGGTGGAATGACGAGGACGAGCGTGTGCATCTGCACCTCGACACCCGCGACGTCGCGGCGGCCTTCGTTACGACCAAGGCCGGTCACGCGACGGGCCGCGCCGTCCGGATGGTGACCTTCGTGGACGGCGCCGGCGAAGTGCTGTTCAAGGTCATGCTTCCGAAGGAGCGTACCGACCTCGTCCTGGCGTTCAACGCGCTCAAAGACGGTGTGGCATGATCCCAACCGTCCTCGTCGCTGCGCCCTCATCTGGATCGGGCAAGACCACGGTGGTCTGCGCCATCGCCGCGGCGCTTCGGGCGCGTGGCCTCGATGTCCGCACATTCAAGGCCGGTCCCGACTACCTCGACCCGACTTGGCATCGCGTCGTCACCGGGCGACCGTCGCGGAACCTCGACGGCTGGATGACTGGGCGCGACGGGGTGCGCGCTTCGTTCGCACGCGGCGCTGAGGGCGGAGACATCGCGCTGATCGAGGGGGTGATGGGCCTCTTCGACGGGCGCTCGCCGCGCTCGTTGGAGGGCTCCGGCGCCGAGATCGCGGAGTGGCTCGATGTGCCCGTCGTCGTCGTCGTGGACGCGAGCGGGATGGCGCGCACGGCCGCCGCGGTCGTCGCCGGGCTCGCGGGGTACCATCCCGGCGTCCACGTCGCTGGTGTCGTGTTCAACCGGGTCGGGAGTGTCGGGCACGGGAAATTACTCGCGGAGGCGATGGAAACGGTGCCCGCGGTGCGTTGCCTCGGATCGCTGGCCAGGCGCACCGACATCGCGGTGCCCGAGCGACATCTCGGCCTTGTCTCCGGGGAGATCGCCGCGCGCCCCGGATGGGTCGCCGACCTAGCGGCCTGGGGCGCCGACCTCGATCTGAACGCGCTGCTCGCGTTGGCCCGATCGCCGTCGGTGGCGCCCTTCGCGCCGACCACTGCGACGCCGCGCGTGCGCATCGGCGTCGCTCGGGACGCCGCCTTCCACCTCTACTACGAGGACAATCTCGACCTCCTGCGCGAGGCGGGCGCCGATCTGGTCGCGTTCTCTCCGCTCACCGACGCGGCGCTGCCTGCCGATCTCGACGGCATCTACGTCGGCGGCGGCTACCCCGAGGAGCACCGGGCAACGCTGGCGGCCAACACCGCCATGAAAGACGCGATCCGCGCGTTCCAGGGCGTCATCTACGCCGAGTGCGGCGGGCTCATGTTCCTCGGAGAGTCGCTCGCGGGCGAGGCGGGTGACGCCACGCCGATGTGCGGCGTCCTTCCCGTTCAAACGCGCATGACGGGACGCCTGCGCACCCTCGGCTACCGCGAGGTGACGACGACAGCGAATACCCCGCTGGGACCAGCCGGAACCATCTTCCGCGGCCACGAGTTCCACTACTCCGAGCTGGCCTCGGCTCCCGAAGTGGCGCCTGCGTACCGGATGACGGGTCGCGGCGGGGAGGGTGTCGAGGGTTGGGCGCGCGGTAACGTGCTCGGCAGCTACGTCCACGCGCACTTCGGTTCCAACCCGACCCTCGCCCCCGCTCTGGTTGCGGCCTGCGAGGCGGCGCGATGCTGACCTGGATCGGCGTGAGCTGGCGGACGGCGTCTTCGGGTCGCCGCGCTTCGTTGCGCGAATTGGACGCCCTCGTTCCCGGCGGCCTCGCGATCCACACCTGTGCTCGCGACGCATGGTTGGTGGACGGAGACGGCTCGGCGCTCACCGGTGCCCTCGCGGCGCGAGGATTCAGCGCACAGGAGCTGGACTCCCGCTCGGACCGTGCCGCAGTGGACCGGCTGCTGGCCGTGGCGGTCGGCCTCGACTCTGCGGTGCAGGGTGAGGCGGACGTCGGCCGCCAGGTTCGCGCGGCGTTGGGCGTCGGAAACACGCGTGTGACCGCCATCCTGGACCACGTCCTCGCGCGCCTGCTCCGTCAGGGGCGGCTCGACGGCTGGGTCCGGGAGGGGCACGGCGTGGCGTCGCTCGCGGTGGGCGCGGTGGAGGGTCACGCCCAGGTGGGAGTCATCGGTGCCGGCCTCGTCGGCGCGCAGGTCGCTCGGGCGCTTGGGGAGCGGGGGCTGCTCTACAACCGAACGCCGCGGCCCGGTACACAGTCGCTCGCGACGCTGGAACCTGTGGACGCCTGGATCGTCGCCACCTCCGCGGCCTCGGCGTGGTTCCGTCCTCCGGAGCCGTACCGGCTGCTCATCGACCTCGGCCACCCCGCGCAGGCCATCGACGATTCGCGCCGCGTATCCCTCGATGCCCTGTTGATCGGAGCCGAGGCGCGCCTCGACCCGGCGCTGCTGCACGCTGCCCAGTTCGCTGTCCGGTGCGCCACCGACGACGTGTTCGAGCGCCTCGCCCGTCGTATTGCCAGCGACGACCGGGTGTCCGCATGACCCGCGCACTCATGGTCCAGGGCACCGCGAGCGGCGTCGGAAAGTCGTGGATCTGCACGGCGCTCTGCCGTCTCGCTTCGCGTCGCGGCCTGACGGTCGTGCCCTTCAAGTCGCAGAACATGAGCAACAACGCCGCCCCTGCGCGAACGCGCGACGGCGGCTGGGGCGAGATCGGCCGCGCCCAAGCCGTCCAGGCGATGGCGTGTGGACTCGAACCGCACGTCGACATGAACCCGATCCTGCTCAAGCCGATGAGCGATCGGGGTTCCGACGTCGTGGTGTCCGGCCGCTCCGTCGGAATGATGCCGGCGCGCGAATACCGTGAGCGACGTGCCGAATGGTGGGAGGCGGTGACCGCGGCGTACGCGCGCCTCTCTCGCGACGCAGACCTCGTGATCATCGAAGGCGCCGGCTCCCCCGCGGAGACCAACCTGCGCGCGGGCGAGATCGTGAACATGACCATGGCGCACCACGCGGACGCCGACGTGATCCTCGTCGGCGACATCGATCGGGGCGGCGTTTTCGCCGCCCTGTTCGGCACGCTCGCGCTGCTCGATGACGCCGACCGAGCGCGGGTGAAGGGACTCGTCATCAATCGCTTCCGCGGCGACCCGTCCATTCTCGCGCCGGGACTCGAGCCGCTCGCGGCGCGCACCGGCGTCCGCGTTCGCGGCGTGCTGCCCATGCGTCGCGACATCGCCATCGATGAAGAAGACAGCCTCGACATCCACTCCAGCGCGGGCGTGCTGGACGTCTGCGTGATCCGCCTGCCGACAGTCGCCAACTTCACCGACCTCGGCGCGCTGGGTCGCGAGCCGGGCGTCGGGGTTCGGTACGAGCAAGACGCCGAACGCATTGGCAATCCCGACCTGCTCGTGCTGCCCGGCAGCCGCGACACCGAGTCGGACATGCGCTGGCTGCGGGGGCGAGGGCTCGATCGCGTCGTTCGCGCCTCCGCGAGTCGCGGCGTCCCGGTTCTTGGCCTTTGCGGTGGCTTCCAGATGCTCGGGGAGCGACTCGGCGCCGAGGCTGGCCTCGCGCTGCTTCCCGTCACGACCGATTACGCCGGTGACAAGCTAGTCAGGCCCACAATCGCGGAGACGACAGGTAGCTGGCTGCTGCCGGCCGGGCTCTCTGTCGAAGGCTACGAGATCCACCTTGGCCGGACGCTCGCTGCCGCCCCGCTCGTCGGCGACGACGGCGCCGTGAACGGGCTCGTTGCCGGGACCTACTTCCACGGCTTGCTCGACAGCGCACCGGTTCGCCGGGCTCTCGTGGGCGCGCTGCGGGAACGACGCGGGCTCGATCCGGCGCCGCCGAACGCGGAGACGGATCGCCTCGCGGCCTTCGACGCTGCGGCGGACCTCGTCGAAGCGCACCTCGACCTCGGCGGGTGGCTATGACGCGCGCCCCGTACGTCCCCGGCGTGCCTGACGGCCAGCCGGGGCTTTCGCCCCCGCGCTCACGCGCGGTCGCCCTGATCGGCCACGGCTCGCGGAAGAGCGATGGAAACGCCGAGATCCACGCGCTCGCTGCGCGCCTTCCTGGCCTCGTGACCGTCGGCTTCATCGAGCTGGCCTCCCCGTCCGCGGAGGAAGCCCTCGACCGAGCCGCCGCGCTGGCCGACGAGGTGGTCGCCGTTCCTGCGGTCCTCCTCGCCGCTGCGCACGCCAAGAACGACGTGCCGCTCGCGGTCGCCCGCGCCCGAATTCGCCACCCCGGCGTGCGCTTCTTCGCCGCTCGCCCCTTGGGCGTCCACCCCGGCATGGTGGGTGCCCTCGCGGATCGCTTCGCCGACGTCGCGCCCACCGAGGAGCCCGCGCGCACCGCGGTTCTCCTCGTGGGGCGAGGCTCCTCTGACCCCGACGCCAACGCCGACCTTCACAAGATCGCGCGCCTGTTTGCGGAGCGACGCGGGTTCTTCGACGTCGGCGTGGCCTACGTCGGGGTGACGACGCCGAACGTCGAGGACGCGTTTCGAGCGCTGGTGGCTCGCCGGCCACGCGCCATCGTCGTCCTTCCGTACCTCCTGTACCCGGGTGTGCTCGTGGACCGGCTGCGCGTCCAACTCGTCGAACTAGCGGCGTTGCACCCGCGTATCGTGGTCGCGGTCGCCGAACCCGTCGGCACGCACCCGGCCGTCGTGACCGTGCTGCTGGAGCGCGTCGAGGAGGCGGTCGCCGGCACGGGCGGGATGGCCTGCGATGCCTGCAAGTACCGCGTCCCGCTCGATGGTTTCACGGCCGAGCTGGGCGGGATTCAGGCGCTTCGGAAGGCGAACGCGCACTTCGAGCTGCCGACGGACACCGCCGCGCACAGCCACGTCCCGCCGAAGCGTCATGTGCTCGTGTGCGTCAACCGCGACTGCGCCGATCGCGGCAGCATCGGGGTGCTCAATGCGCTGCGCTCGCACCTCCGCGCGGCGGGAATGGAGCGCGCCGTCCGCACCACGCGCGTGATGTGCATGGGCCGCTGCGGCGAGGGCCCCGCGGTCGCCGTGTACCCCGACGGCGTCTGGTACCGGCGCGTGACCCCGGCCGACGTTCCCGAACTGTTCACCTCCCACCTCGTCGAGGACCGGCCCGTCGGCCGACTCATCGACCTTGTCCTTGGATAAATCCACATGGCCTGCCACGAAATCGCCGCCCTTCGCATCGCTCTCCACCGCGTCCTCGGCACGCGCCCTGACGCCGAACTCACGCACGAGGTCGCGGAGCTGGGCGACGTGTGCGCTACCGACGGGCCGCTCCGCCGTCTGACCGAGGCGCGTGACTTCGCCTCGATTCGACGCACCCTCGAAGCGGCCGCGACCGACCACGAGACCCAGCTCGCCTCGATGTCGGCGGACGATCCGAAGCTCGGCTACCACCGCGCGCTCGTCGTCACCGTGCGCGGCGTGCTCCGGGACGTCGAGCGGATGGCCGCGCAGATGGAGCGCTTCTACCTCGACATCGAGGACACCCACGACCTGCTCCACGAAGTCTTCCCTGGGTCCGACGTTGGCTGAGATCCACACCGCCACCGTCCTGTCGAGCGAGCCCGCCGGTCCCGGCTTCCACATGGTCGTCGCGGAGGCGTGCGCTCCGTTGACGGCCCTGCCGGGCCAGTGGGGGGCGTTCCACACGGACATCCCGAACTCCGAGAAGCCTGGGCAGACCTTGCGTCGTGCCTGGTCCTTCGCGGAGATCGGCGAGACGCGCTTCCGGCTGTTCGTCGCGACGGTGGGTCCGGCGACGCACTGGCTGGCGGCGCGTAGTCCAGGCGACGCCCTGCCCTTCACCGGGCCCTGGGGCTCCCGTTTCCGTCTGGACGACGGTGTCGGACCGGTGGGCTTCTTTGCCGCCGGCTCCGGCATCTCGCCCATCGGCGCCATGGTCGATTCCTGCATCGCACGCGGTCGCCCCGCTCGGCTGCTCTGGGAGACACCGGTGGCGTCCATGTTGAAGCGGGTGGATGCGTGGAAAGCTGCTGGAGTGCGCGTGGAGATCAGCCCCCAACTCTCGCCGCGACCCGACGACGCCACATGGTGGCTCGCCGGGGACGGTGCGCGACTCGACGAGGTCGAGAGCCTGTTCTCACCCACACCGGAGCGGATCGAGCGCTTCTACACGCCCCGGCCGCCTTCCCTGATGGGGGCGAGCGCGTGACCAGCGTGGTTGCCATCGTCGGTGCCGGGCCGGGGGATCCGGGCCTCCTCACCGTGCGGGCCCGCGAGCTCATCGACGCTGGCGAGGTGTTCGTGCTCGACGCCCTGGTGTCGCCAGAGATCCTGGACACGCTCCCGGCAGCCGCCGAGCGCATCGATGTCGGCAAACGTCGTGGAAAGCACCTCGCCGAGCAGGAGGAGATCAACGCCCTTCTCGTCCAGCTCGCGCAGGCAGGCCGCCGCGTCGTCCGGCTGAAGGGCGGCGATCCGCTGCTCTTCGGGCGTGGCGGCGAAGAGATGCAGGCGCTCAAGGAGGCCGGTGTCGCCTACGTCGTCGTGCCTGGCGTGAGCGCGGCAATCGCCGGCCCCGCGATGGCGGGCATTCCCGTCACCCACCGAGACCACGCCGCCGCCGTCACCATCGTCACCGGGCACGAGTGCGAGGAGCTGGCGCGCGATCCGCTTCGCTGGCGCGCGATGGCCGAGAGCGGGCACACGCTCGTGATCCTGATGGGGCTCACGCACCTCGGGGCCATCGCGTCCCGACTCGTCACCGCGGGTCGCCCGGCCGAGACCCCCGTGGCGGTGGTGCAGGAAGCCACGACGCCGCGCGAACGGTCGGTCACCGGCACGCTCGCGGACATCGCGGAGCGCGTCGCGAACGCCAGGATCACCGCGCCCGCCGTCGTCGTCGTCGGCAACGTCGTGTCGCTCGCGAAGGAGCTGGCATGGCGGACCTGAGCTTTCCCCCCGCCGATCGTGACGCGGTCTACCGTGCCATCCACACGCGGCGCGACGTGCGCGCCTACCGGCCCGACCCTGTCCCCGCCGATGTCCTCGGGCGTGTGCTCGACGCCGCCCACCACGCGCCCTCCGTCGGGTTCATGCAGCCGTGGAACTTCCTCCTCGTCGAGAGCGAGCCCCTTCGGCGGCAGGTTTATGATCACGTTCGCGCGACCTCGAACGAGTCTGGTCGCACCTACGCCGATGATCGCGCGGCCACCTACGCCGCGCTCAAACTCCAGGGCATCCTCGACGCCCCGCTCAACGTGCTGGTGACCTGCGACCCGGAGCGTGGCGGCAACGTCCTCGGGCGGCACACGATGCGCGAAACGGATGCCTACTCGACCTGCCTCGCCGTCCAGAACCTGTGGCTCGCGGCGCGGGCTGAGGGGCTCGGTGTCGGGTGGGTGAGCATCCTGCGAGCAGAGGCGATTCGCGCCATGTTCGGCATCCCGGACCGCGTCCTCATTATCGCCTACCTGACGCTGGGCTGGCCGGTCGAGCTGCCCGCCGAGCCGATGCTCCAGTCCGTCGGATGGCGCTCCCGCCTGCCGCTGGCGGACCTGGTGTTTCGCGACCGCTGGGAGGAACGAGCGGACGTCCAGCAGCCGGTCACGCCCGCCGCACCGAGGCCCGCGATCGAACGCAACGCCCAGCTCACGAAGCCTCCGGGTTCGCTCGGAAGGCTGGAGGCGGTTGCCCTTCAGGTCGCGACAGTGCAAGGTGCGCCGTACCCACGGTGGCAACGCAAGGCGCTCGTGCTCTGCGCGGGCGACCACGGTGTCGTCGCTGAGGGCGTGAGCGCCTATCGCAGCGAAGTCACCGCTCGGATGGTGTTCCAGTTCATCGCCGGGGCCGCCGCGGTCAACGCCTTCGCGCGTCAGAACGGGATCGAGCTGACCATCGCGGACCTTGGCGTCGATCACGACTTCGGGGAGGCCACCGGCGTCGTGGCGGCGAAGGTGCGACGGGGAACGCGGAACCTCGCCGTCGAGGCTGCGATGTCCGCCAATGAATGCGACGCGGCGATTGCGGCGGGCCGCCGGCTCGTGCCCGCCTGCGACCTGCTCGCCGTGGGCGAGATGGGCATCGGGAACAGCACGTCGGCGGCGGCTCTTGCGTGCGCGCTGCTCGGCGAGGAGCCGGAGGCGATCGTCGGGCGCGGAACGGGCATCGGCGCTGCGACCTGGACGCGAAAGGTGGCCGCGGTGCGGAGGGGACTGGATCGCGGGGGGGAACCTCTCGCTTCGCTGGGTGGCTACGAGATCGCCGGGCTCGTCGGCGTCATCGACGAGGCTGCGCGCCGGGGCATCCCGGTGGTGCTCGACGGCTTCATCACCGGTGTTGCGGCGCTCGTCGCAGTGGACCGCCGACCCGCCGTTCGGGACGCGCTGATCGCCGGACATCGCTCTGCGGAGGCAGGCCACACGCGGGTTCTCGACGCGCTCGGCCTCGTGCCGCTCCTCGACCTGGGGATGCGGCTCGGCGAGGGCAGCGGGGCCGCGCTGGCCATCGGTCTCGTCGAGGCGGCGTGCCGCACGCTCTCAGAGATGCGGACGTTCGAGGAGGCGGGAATCGACGACGCAGTGGACAGCGAGGGCAGACGATGAAGGTCACTCGTGACGGCGACTTGCTCGTGGCGCGTCTCGACTCGCCGCATCGCGTCGTGAGCTGGGCCGTGGTCGGCGGCGGCCTTGGTCGCGCGCGGGCCGTGGTCTGGCTGCGCGTCAGAAACGCAGACCTCGGGCCCGAGCAGGACCCCACCGCCCTTCTCCAAGACCGTCTCCGCGTCGCCGACCTTACCGGGGCGGTCGGGCTGCTCACGGCCGCGAACCTGGACCGTTTCGAGGAGTCCACCGCGCGGCGTGGAGATGTGGAAGCGCGCGCGGTCGTGACCGTCGGGATGTCGAACGCGCTTCGTGTCGGCGATCCGCCGCGAGGTCTCTCCGTCGGCACCATCAACCTGCTGGTGACGGTATCGGTCCCGCTTTCCGAGGAGGCGCTGCTGGAAGCGATGGCAGTGGCGACGGAAGCGCGTACGGTCGCCGTCGTCAATGCCGGGATTCGCTCCTCTGAGTCCGACGGCGTTGCCTCTGGCACGGGCACCGACTGTGTCGTCGTCGCCGCGCCAGACCTTGGCGAGCCTCGTCGTTACGCCGGCAAACACACCGATGTCGGACACGTCGTCGGCGCTTCGGTCCTCGAAGCGACCGCCCGTGGCGTCGCCGCATGGAAGGCCCGATGTTCGCGCTGATGCTGGGCTGTGCCACGCCGGAGTTCCCTTCCGGGCCGCGCCTTGTCTCCCTGCACGACACGACGACGGAGATCATCGTCGGCTTGGGCCGCGCGAACGAGCTGGTCGCGATCATGGAACCGGAGTTCCTCTCGCTCGAAGCGCTCGCCGCCGTCGAAGGCGTCCCTCGGCTGGGCGCCCCCGTTGCGGCGGAGGCGCTGATCGCCCTCCATCCGACGGCGGTCATCGGCACCGAAGACGTGCCCCAACACCAGCCCGAGCTGACGAACTTCCCGAGCTCGACGTGGATCGACCCCGCGGGACTCGACGGGCTCTGGTCCTCGATCGCGACGGTCGGCACCGCCATCGGCGCGCCGACCGACACCTACGTGGCGACGCTGAAGGCGCGTGTCCCGGTTCCTGAAGCCGGGGATCTCCCGATCTTCGTCTACGACTGTTGCGAGCCCCCGTTCACGATGGGCGGGCGCGCGCCGCTGACCGAGCTGATCGCGAGACTCGGCGCGCGCAACGTGTTCGCCGACCTCGATCAGGACTGGGGGCGCGTGTCCTGGGAGGCGGCGATGGTCACCAAACCGCGCCTCGTCATCATCGACGAGTACGACGGAGAGGGCGACGCCATCGGGAAGATCGAGGTGGTCCGGCAGCGGCTCGGCGACGTGCCGACCGTCGTGCTCCCGCTCGGCTTGGCGCTGGAGGGTCCGCGGACCCTCGACGCGATCGACGTGCTCCGACCCGCCATTCTGGCCGCGCGTGCCACGGAGGCGGTGCCGTGAAGCTGCTCGTCGCGCTCGTGCTCGCCACGGCCATTGCGCTGCTCGTCGGTCCGGCCGGCATCGACAGTGCCGTCGTCGCCATGCGCGCGCCGCGCGTCGCCGCCGCGCTCGTCGCGGGCGCGGGGCTCGCGCTCGCCGGGGTCGCGATGCAGGCGCTGCTGCGCAATGCGTTGGCTGAGCCGTTCGTCCTCGGGATGTCCGGTGGTGCCTCGCTCGGCGCGGTGCTGGCCGTGCTGGTCTGGCCGTGGTTTCCGCCGGCCGTCGCTGCATCCGCTGGGGCGCTCGCCTCTGCCGTACTGGTGGGGTCCGTCGGGCGCAGCTCGGACGGGCTCATGCCACCGACGCGGCTGTTGCTCTCGGGCTGCGCCGTCGCGGCCGTCCTCGGTGCCCTGACCGGCTTCGCGCTCTCCGTGGCGCCGCAGTCGCGGGCGGTGCGCGCCGCGCTCTACTGGACGTCTGGGAGCCTCGGCGCCGCTTCGATCCCCGCGTTGGCCGTCGCATGTGCAGTCACCGTCGTGAGCGGCGCCCTGCTGGCCCAGCGCGTCGGTGACCTCGACCGACTGCTGCTCGGCGAAGAAACCGCGGCATCCCTCGGCGTCGATGTCCCGCGTCTGCGCGGGCTCTTGCTCGTCGTCGGCGCTGGCCTGACCGGCGCGCTCGTCGCCCTCGGCGGGCCGATCGGCTTTGTCGGCCTCGCGGCGCCGCACCTCGCGCGTCTCTGGGTCGGGGCGACGCACGCTCGCCTGCTTCCGTACGCGGCCGGCCTCGGCGCTCTGCTGCTGCTCGCGTCCGACACGCTCGCCCGTGCGGCTTTCGCCCCTCGCGAGGTCCCCACCGGTCTCTTGACCGCGGCCCTGGGAGGCCCGTTCTTCCTCTGGATGCTGCGAAGCCGTCGCTACACCTTCGGTGAAGCATGCTGAGCGCCCGGGGTCTGCGTGTGCGATTGGGCGGGCGCATCGTCGTCGACGGCGTGGACCTCGACGTCGGCGAGGGCGAGACCGTGGCGATCCTCGGGGCGAACGGCAGCGGAAAGTCCACCACGCTGCGGGCCGTCGCGCGCCTGTTGCCCGCCGACGGGAACGTGAGCATCGACGGCATGCCACTTGTCCGTCCCGATCCCCGGCAGATCGCGTGTCTGTTCCAGGAGGCGGCGCTCCCCTTCGACCTGACCGTCCGCGAGTTGGTCGCCTTGGGCGGAGGAGACGTGGACGGCGCATTGGCGGCGGTCGAGCTCGATGGCCGGCGCTCGATGCACACGCTCTCAGGTGGCGAGCGCCAACGCGCGCATCTCGCTCGTTGCCTCGCGGCTCGTCCCCGCCTGCTCATCCTCGACGAGCCGACAAATCACCTCGACCTTGCGTCCCGCGCGCGCCTGTTCGGACTGCTTGGAGGTCGTGCCTCGCTCATCGCCACCCACGACCTCGACCTCGCGGCGCGCGCCCACCGCGTCGTGCTCCTCCGAGACGGCCGCGTTGTCGCGTGCGGTCCTCCCCGCGACACCCTCACCCCCCTGCACCTCGCCGATGCCCTCGGCGTGGCGCTTTCCCGCGTCGACGACCCCGTCGACGGCACGCCCCTGTTTCGTCTGCCTCAGCTGCCCACTTCCGGGCTTCAACCACTGGAGGATTCCTCATGACCCTGATCGCCCTGTTCGCCTGCACCGCCCCCGTCGAAACCCAGGATCCCGCCGCGTCGGCCGACCTGACCAAGCGCGCGTACGTCGTCAGCAACGAGTCGAACGAGCTGTTCGTCTTCGACTA
The DNA here is from genome assembly GCA_043750895.1 of Pseudomonadota bacterium. Taxonomy (GTDB): domain Bacteria; phylum Myxococcota_A; class UBA796; order UBA796; family SXON01; genus JAYVAS01. The sequence goes on along the minus strand of JAYVAS010000119.1, from coordinate 4,924 downwards.
CGCGACGCTGGAGGAGGTCGGCTCACTCGACACCACCGCCGTCAGCGGCGCAGTCAACGGCAACCACATGGCGATGGTGACGATGGACGGCGCCAAGGTCTACATCACCGCGGCCGAGCAGGACATGCTCGTCGTGGTCGACGCCGCTTCGCTCACCGTCACGAAGACGATGGCCATCGGCACCCACGCCACCCACATGGCCTTCCGCGACGGCACCGACGAGCTGTGGATCATGGCTGAGGACGACAACGCTGTGGTCGTGTTCGACACCGTGACCGACACCATCACGCGCAGCATCACCGACGACAGCATCAACCTCCCGCACTTCGCGCGGTTCTCGGGCGACTTCGCCTACATCCCCAGCATCGGCGGCAACAACGTCTCCATCGTGGACCTCGCCAGCTACGCGGTCGTGGACACCCTCGTGGGCGACGGCCTCGAGGACGGCGCCTGCGAAGGCGATCCCTGCGGCTACGCCGACGCGCAGATCGACCCGAACGGCGTGCTGTTCGCCTCGAACTTCAGCACGGGCAAGGTCATCGTGTACGACACCGTCACCGGCGAGCGCCAGCCCGACGTGGCGGTGGGTGCCCAGACGTGGTCGGCCTTCGTCAACCCCTTCGCGGACGGCGACTCCTACGCCTTCGTGCCGAGCTGGATGACCTCGACGGTCTCGCGGATCGGTGGCGATGGCTCCGCGGAGATCTGGACCGCCGGCGACAGCGAGGTGTACGGCGTCAACTTCAGCGCACAGGCGCCCGACGAAGCGTTCGTCCTCAACCGGACCAAGAACCAGGTCAACATCCTCGATCGCGAGAGCGGGGAGGTGCTCGACACGCTGGACGTCGGCGGGACGACCGAGACCGGCACGACCACGCCGGACGGCAGGCTCCTGCTGCCGATCTCCAGCACCGGCGAGGTCGCCGTCATCGACACGGCGACGCACGAGGAGCTCGCGCGGTTCTCGGGCGTCGGGACGTACCCGTGGAGTGCGGCGACGGCGGACGGGCAGAACTACTGCCACTGATCCGGACGCAGCCGGCCGCACCTTTGGCAATGAGGGTGCGGCCCAATGCGGGGATGGCGTGAAGCACCTCGTCACCGGTGGAGCGCGCTCGGGCAAGAGCACGTTCGCGCTCCAGACGGCGCTGCGTCTAGCTCCCGAAGGGCCGGTCGGGTTCATCGCCACCGCGCAGGGGTTGGACGCCGACATGGCGGATCGCATCCGCCGCCACCAGGCCGAGCGTGATGCCCGGTTCATCACCTTCGAAGCCGCGATTGATCTCGGCCCTGCGCTCGCCGACCCGCGCCCAGGGGTCTTCATCGTCGATTGCCTTACGCTGTGGTGCTCCAACGTGCTTTTCTCGGGCGCTGAGCCGGCGGACGCGATGAACAGGAGATCGAACGCCGTGCCGCCGCCGACGGGGTGGTGATTCCTGCCTCGAATTGGTTTGTTGACGAAGGGATCAGCGGGCGCACCGCCAAGAAGCGCGCCGCCTACCAGTCGCTGCTCCGCGCCGCCGAGGGCCAGCGCGATTCGCGCCTTGGGCGGCGCGCCGTGCGCGTGCAGAGCATTGATCGGCTTTATGTCTGGGCTTTCTCGCGCGTCGCCAGGAACATGTTCGACTGTCTCAAAGCGTTGGCTACGCTCGACGAAGCAGACATCGACGTCATCTCGCTGACCGAGCCCGATGCGGGGGACAAGTCCTTCCGCAAGTTGATCCGCCCGATCTTGGCGTGGCTCGCGGAACGTTACAGCGAGGAACTGTCCCGCAACGTGGTGCGCGGTATGCGGTCGCAGGCCGAAAAGGGGTTCTGGCAAAGTGGGCACGCCCCTTACGGGTACGCGCTTCAGAAGGTCGAGGGCGGCACCAAGCTCGCCGTGACCGACGACACGCGCACCGACTTCGAGACGGTGCAATGGATCTTCGCCGAGTACCTCGTCGGGAAGGATGGCCAGAAGCGGCTCGCCGAGAAGCTCACCCGCGAGGGCGTGCGCCCTCCGAGTCGCGAGGTCGCGCGGGATCGCTTCGCCGGGACGTGGCGGCCGAAGCACGTCCAAAACATCTTGACGAACGTGACGTATTGCGGCCACCTCGTCCAGAAGGGCGACGCGCTCGCGCGCAACTGCCACGATGCCGCCGTCACTGACGAGGACTTCGCCCGCGTCGCCGCCCACGCAAGCTGAAAGACCGGAACAAGGAAGAGGGTGGCAACGGGAACCACGCGATCCACATGAGCGAACGCGGCGTACTCACGCCGTGGCTGTGGTGCGGCTCCTGCGGCGGACGGATCGCGATCACGGGCGGCGGGCACACCGGAAACGTGCGCCACTACTACACCTGCGCCACCCGGCAGGAGAACAAGGCCAACTGCTCCGGCCTGTCCGTCCGCGTCGAGAAGTTGGACGCCGCCGCCGATCAGCCCGACGAGGTCGACGCCGAGCGCGCCCGCCTCGCAACCGACATCGCCGAGTTGGACGCCCGCATCCGCAAGATCGGCCTCCAGGTGGCCGACGACATCCTCACCGGCGACGACGCGAAGGCGATCAACGCCCCGCTGATCACCCGTCGCGAGGCCCTGAAGCTCCGGCTCGCCAACCTCCCCGAGCGCAAGGCGGTACCCACCCCCAACCGGATGGACCTGGCCAAGTTCCGGGCGGCCGTGCTCGAAGCGTGGAGTACCCGGCCCCTCGACGAGCGCCGCGAAGCGTTGGATCGCCTCGTCGAGAAGATCACCCTGTCAGAAGGCGGCGCCCACGTCAACTACCGCGTCAAGGACGAACAGATCGCGTTTCACCAGCCTGACCCCTCAGGCCCGCCATAAACCCCCACATCATTCCGGCTCCCGTCCGCATCATCCAACGCGGGATCCCCCGCGTCGATCATCCCGCTCCCCTTGCCCAGGTGCAGATCGTCCGGGAACGCGACGAACAGCGGATCCTCGGCGTACGTGGCCCGCACGGTCACGCCCCCGCAGGTGTCGGCGTCGTTGTTCCAGAAGTTGGTGTACCGGGTGGAGACCGAGCCGCTCTCCCCGTTCACGCCACAGGGCGAATCGAGGATGATCGAGCTGTTCACCGACGAGGCCGTGTCGTTGGCGAGCACGTTGATCCCGACGTCCAGCCCCCACAACACGCTGTTGACCACCTCGAAGTGCACGTACCGGAAGTCCACCGCCGTCCCGCCGGTGATCGCGGAGTTCCAAATCAGGATCTGCTCGGAGGGGTTGTCGTCCTCGTCTTCGGCGTAGACCCCGGCGATGCTGCCGACGACGGTGTTGCGGCGCAGGTTCAGCTCGGAGTGGTACCCGTAGACGCCGTAGCCACCGACACACCGGAGGTGGCTGTCGGTGATCTGGGTGGCGTTGTGTTGCCACACCGCCGCGAGCCCACCGTCGCAGTCGATCTCGAGGCCGGTCGCGGAGAGGCCGCCGCCGTCCGAGTAGATCGCCGCGCCGTCGGGAGCGGCCGGGCTGTTCCGCACCACGACGTCCACCATGTCCACGAAGGCCTGGTTGGCGAAGATGACCGACCACCCGGCGCCGTTGCCGTCGAACACGATGTCTTCGAGTTGGATGTTCGCGTAGCTCACCTCCAGGCCCGAGCCGCTCCCGAAGTCGGTGTCGGTGCCGTCCTCGATGGTGAAGCCGGCGAGGCGGTTCTGGTCGCCCTCGCCGTTCTCGATGTTCACCACCGTGCCGCCGTAGTCGGCATCGATGATGGTGCTGGCCGAGCCCTCGGTGGACCAGATGGAGAGGTTCTTGCCGATGAAGTCGATCCGCTCGTGGTACTCGCAGGGCGCCACCGCGATGTCATCCCCGGACACGGCGCCCTCGATGGCGCTCTGGATGGTGCGGAAGTCCGCGCCGCCGTTGCAGTCGACCGTCCAATCCGGCACGCGCACCGGCGGCGGCTCGGAGGTGTCGGTTGCGGTGTCACCCGCGGTGTCGGGCGCGGCGGTGTCGCTGGTGGTGAGCGAGGAGGTGTTCTCGGTCACGTCGGGCTTCTCGCCCAGCAGGATGATGTCGGCCACGCAGCCGGTCAGCAGGGCGAAGATCACCAGCCACCTCCCACGGTGCGGGGGCCGCCGTACACGCCCACGTCGTTCCGGGATCCGTCGGGGTCGGAGAGCTCGGTCTCAGGGGGGCCGGCGTCGACCAGCGCGCTGCCGGCGTCCGGAAGCCACGCGTCGTCCACCTCCGGGTCGGCCGAGAAGTTGCCCTCGGTGCCGACGTACACGCCGCCGTCGCAGCGGTCGGTGCCCACATCCCAGAAGTCGTTGTAGCGGACGAGGAAGTCGGTCGTGTCCGCGTCGATGGCGCAGTCCAGACCCTGGAAGAGCGAGCCCGACACCTCGGTGGTGGGCGACGTGCCGACGAGCCGCAGCGAACCGTCGACGACGACGCTGTTGCGCACCCGGAGCATGCCGTAGGTGGCCGAGATCCCGCCGTGGATGACGTTGTTCTCGAGGGCGACGAGGTCGTCGTAGTGGTCCTCCTCGCTCAGCACGTAGACCGGATCCTCGAGGACCGACCGCTGGACCCGGCCCACGGTGTGCTCGAAGGCCACCGAGTAGCCGGAGGAGCAAGCGACGCGGGACCAGTCGACGAAGGCGCTGCCGTGGCTCAGGTACATGGCGTAGCTGCCGCGACTGCCACACGTCACGTCGGACGCGTCGGCGACGAGGGTGCCGCGGTCGAGCAGGATGGCGACCCCGCCGCGCTGCCCGGTATTGTCCGCGATGGTCACGCCGTCCAGCTCGAGATCCCCCGAGGAGGTGGTGACGGTGGCGTAGCCCTCGTTGTCGCTGAGGATGCTGTTCTCGAGCCGAAAGGACGCGAAGTCCACCAGGAGCGCCGACCCGTAGGTGCCGCTCCCGCCGGTGAGGGTGAAGCCGGAGAGCACGGTGGCGTCGGTCTCCGC
>JAYVAS010000118.1:0-6858 GCA_043750895.1 Pseudomonadota bacterium | reverse complement strand
CGGCGCCGGGGGGCCACCGGAGACAGCGGCAGGATCGTGGAGGGTGGAGTCCTCGGGGGGGGGCCCGAACCCGAGGTCGGGCGTTAGCAGAGAAGCTCGGAGGTGCCATCGTGGCGGTCCTCGATCAGGTCGTCCTGGCTCGCCGGTTCCGCGGCCCGCCGGCGAGCGCCAACGGTGGCTACACGGCCGGAGCGCTCGCCCGGTTCGTGCAGGGGCCGGCCCGCGTCCGCCTGATCGCCGCCCCGCCCCTCGACACGCCGCTCACCGTCCTGTCCGCCGCGGGCCGCGTGGAGTTGTGGGACGGAGACATGAAGATCGCGCTCGCCGAGCCCGCGGAGGTGGACGTGGTGCCGCCGGCGCCGGTGACGCTCGCTGAGGCGGAGCAGGCCGCGCGCGGGTCGGCCGCCCGGCTTGGTACCAGCCCGTACCACACCTGCTTCGTATGCGGTCCGCGGGAGGACGGCCTGAACATCCACCCCGGCGCGGTCCCAGGACCTGGGTTGCTCGCCGCGGCCTGGACCGTCGCGCCCTGGCTCGCCGGCGCTGACGGCCGCGTGCCGGATATCTTCATGTGGGCCGCCCTCGACTGCCCCGCCGGCTGGGCGGCCGACCCGACCCTCACGACCCGCCTGGTCCTGGGCACGATGACTGCGCGTGTGGTGGCGCCCGTGCGCGTAGGCGAGCGGCTCGTGGTCATGGGTTGGTCGCTGTCGCGCGAGGGCCGGAAGTACCGAGTGGGCTCTGCCGTGTTCGACGGCGACGGCGGGCTCCGCGGGGTGGCGGAGGCGGTGTGGATAGCGCTCGGAGAGCCGGGGGAGGGGGCGGGCCGACGGGCGACTTGGGGGTGAACGCTGCCCAGGCCCGCGGCGAGGTCGGCCGCGATGTGGGACTCCGAACCCGACTGCCCATCCTGCTCCTCCGTGGTGCGCGGCCGTTCGCGATGCTCCGCACGAAGGCCTCGCCCACCGTCATCGGGGAGGCCCCGGTTGACGGTGCGAACCCGAAGCCTTACCAGTAAGTAAGGAATCTCATGTCGACCGCTACCCTCACCTCGAAGGGGCAGATCACCATCCCGAAGCCCATTCGGGATGCCTTGGGCGTGGAAGCCGGTGACCGGCTCGAGTTCCTGGTGCGGCCGGACGGGGTAGTCGAGCTGTTCGCGCGGACGAGAGATCTGTTGTCCCTCGCCGGTCTGATCGGCTCGCCGAGCGCGACGCGTTCGGCGGATGTGGACGACGCCATCGCCGCCGCGATTTCGGACGAGTTCGAGCGCTCCGTCCGGTGATCGCGCTCGACACGAACGTCCTGGTGCGGTTCCTCGCCAAGGACGACGAGCCGCAGCATCTTCGAGCCGTCGCGCGACTCAGCGGCGGCGTGGACGCGGGGGAGACCTTCTTCATCGGCGACGTGGTGCTGGCGGAGGTCGTGTGGGTGCTTCAGACCCGATACCGGCTCGGTCGTCCGGCGATCGCCGACACCGTTCGTGCACTCCTCGAAGCCGAGCACCTGGTGTTCCAGTCGGCGGATCGTTGCCTGCGCGCCCTGCGCCGGTACGCGGTGGGGAAGGGTGGGTTCGCCGACTACCTCATCGCAGAACAGGCTCGCGATTCCGGGTGCAAGGTGGTGGTGACCTTCGACCAGGATCTGCTCGTCGAAGCGGACTTTTCAGAGCCGTAGGAGGCCAGAGGGGTATGCCGTAGACGGCATATGGTGTCTACGCTATATGGTTCGAACTTTCTGCCTCGCCCCGAACGCCGAAGAACGTGGGCAATTCGAAGGGTTCAACGCGGGGATAGTTGGCAGCGACTTGGGCGAGTGCGTCAGGAACCGCTCTCGGGAGCGAAGCCACGCTTGCCCATGCCCGCCGTTGTGATATCATTTCTGATATCGGAGGTGCCCGTGGCCCAGATCCTCGTCCGCCGACTTGATGAGGACGCCCTTGTTCGGCTCCGCAGTCGCGCCCGCCGCGGAGGTCGTTCGCTTGAAGAGGAATGCCGGCTGTCGCTCGTCGCCGCGGCTCAGCGTGGCGATCTGTTGAGCGCGGTCGATGCCTGGCGGGCCGCGTGGCCCGGCGATGATGGCGACACCGACGATCCGTTCGCGGGTGTCCGCCCGCGCGGCCCCGGTCGTCCCGTCGACCTCTCGTGAGGTACCTGCTCGACACATCCACCGTCAGTGGCCCTTCGCGGCCGAGACCGCCGGAGGAACTTCAGGCGCGCCTGCGCGGTCATGAGGGGCAATACGCGATCGCTTCGCTGGTCGTTGCGGAACTTCGGTACGGAGCGCAGCGCCACCCGGATGCGGTTCGGCGGGAGCGCCTGACGGCGTTCGTGGACAGCGTCGTGGCGAGCACGCCCGTCGTCGGGTTCGATGGGAACGCTGCAGAGTGGCTAGGGGTAGAACGGGCGCGGATCGAGGCGCTGGGGGAACCCATCGACCTCGCGGACCTCATCATCGCGGCGACCGCGGCTGCGAAACAGATGGTGGTGGTCACGGCGAACGTCCGCCACTTTCTACGACTACGCGTGGAGGTGGAGGATTGGACCCAGCCAGCGATTGAACCGGCGAAAGCGCCGTAGAAGCAGACGAAGGGCCCAGGTTCCGGCGCTCGTCTGATATGGTGGGGGCGGTCGGACTTGAACCGACACTCCTTTTGGGAACTCGATTTTGAGTCGAGCGCGTCTGCCATTCCGCCACGCCCCCGTTCCGTCAAGGTTTTGACACGTTGCTTCCCCCTCGGCAAGGGGGGACGCTACGATGAATACGGAGCCGAGACCCATGACCCGCCACCTTCTCCCGTTGATCGTGCTCAGCATCGGCTGCAACAACAAGTCGGTGGGGCTCGGCGCCGGGTCGGAGGCGGACGCCCGCCTCGTCGCCGACCTGTACACCTGGCCCTGCTCGTCGGGCGGCATGACCGACTCCGGCGCGACCACCACCGAGGACGTCTGGGAAGGCGTCTTCAACTACCGGGTGACCTTCGAGTACGCTCCGGATGCGCTGGTCGACCGCTCGCCCCCCGCGTCGGGCTGTGTCGCCGGCGGGGATCTCTTCGCATCCGACGCCGGCCCTGGCGCCCTCGACGTGCCCGAGATCGACGCGCCCGCGTGGTCCAACGGTGACGTCGGCGGCGTGCTCGATCGGATGAGCCCCGGCTTCTACACCGCCACCGTCCTCGACAACGAACGCTCCTGCCAGGACGCCCAGGCGCTGCTCGGCGAGGGCACCTTGCTCTCGGACTCCGGCTCGTTCTCGGGCGCACGCACTCCGCAGCCGGGGGTGTACGAGTCGGTCACCCTCACGGGCGACGTCGACTCGACGGTGGGCCTGACCTTCGGCGCCACCGTCGAAGCGAGCTGGGCGGCCTCGGACTGGAACGCCGCCTGGGTGCAGATCCGGCGGGAGAACGACGGTGCGCTCGTCGAATCGGTCACCTGCAACGTGACGGACGTGTCGAGCTTCACGGTAGACGAGACGGTGTGGTCGTTGATGTCCTCGGCGATCCAGACCGAGGTCACCAACATCTACGTGGCCGTCCAGACGGATTCGACGGCGATGACCGAGGACGGGCAGCAGATCGATCTGGTGACGCGAGCGATGCACGTGGCGGTGGTCCAGGATTGATCTGAGTCGGATACCCTCTGTCGTCGGATCCCCCCCATGCTGCCCTCGGCCGTCCTCGTCGTCGACTCGTCCCCGATCACCGCCAACCGGGTGCGGGAAGCGCTCGCTGGCAGCGGGCTCGAGTTGGTGATCGCCGCCGACCGCGCGCAGGCGGAGGCCGCGTTGCTCCGGCCGGACCTGGGCCTCCTGCTCATCTCCACCCACTTCCCCGGCGGAGACGGCTACGAGTTCGCCGCGGCGGCCCACCGACGACACGCCGAGGCGGTCATCTACCTCCTGTGCGCCTCGGCCGACGGCTACGACGAGAACCGCGCCACCGCGATCGGGGTGGACGGCGCGATCGTGCGCCCCTTCTCGGTGGAGACGGTGCAGCGGCACATCGAGGCGGTCTACGGTCCGCTCGGGGACGAAGTCCCCCACCTGGACGCCAGCGCGATGTCGATCGAGGACGAGGACACGGTGGAGTCGGTCGAGGTCGACCCCACCGACGTGGTGGACGTCATGGAGGACGCCGTCGTCTTGGACCTCGAGTCCATCGGCATGATCGAGCCCGACCCGCTGCCGGCACCCGAGCCGCTCCCCGACGTCGCCGACGAGCGGGTGTCGAGCTTCGTCCCCCGCGATTGGCGCACCCACCCGCCGGTGCGCGTCGATCCGAAGGTGGTGGGGCCGGCGATCGAGCGGGCCATCCTCGAGGTGCTTCCCGAGGTGGTCGAGGTGGTCCTCGCGAAGGCCTTTCTCAACTCGGGCTCGTTCCGGAACCTGCTCGAAGTGGCGGTGGACGAAGCGGTGCGTGATCAACTCCCGGCGATCGCGCGCAAGTTGATTCGGGAGCGCCTGGCCGAGATCGAGGCCGCGGGCGAGGACCCGGGTTAGGAGCGGGGCCCCGAAGGACCACGTGGCCACCGATCTCCCGCAGCACTACGACCCCCACGCCGCCGCACGCCGCATCTACCCGGAGTGGGAGAGCGGCGCCGCCTTCAGCGCCGACCCGGCGGACCCTCGGCCGCCGTACTGCATCGTCATCCCGCCGCCGAACGTGACCGGCAGCCTGCACATGGGGCACGCCCTCAACAACACGCTGCAGGACGTGCTGATCCGCTACAAGCGGATGGACGGGTACAACGCGGTGTGGATCCCGGGCACCGACCACGCCGGCATCGCCACGCAGTGGATCGTCGAGAAGAAGCTGCGCGCCCAGGGCATCGACCGCCGCACGCTCGGCCGGGAGAAGTTCCTCGCCTGCGTGTGGGAGCAGAAGGACGACAGCGAACGGGCGATCACCGGGCAGCTCCGGCAGCTCGGGGTGAGCTGTGACTGGTCCCGTCAGCGCTTCACCATGGACGAGGGCCTGTCCCGCGCGGTCCGCGAGGACTTCGTCCGGCTCTACGAAGCCGGCCTCATCTACCGCGACACCCGCCTCATCTCGTGGGATCCGATCGGCCTCACCGCGCTCTCGGACCTCGAGGTCGAGACCGAGGAGGACGTCCAGGGCGAGCTCTGGTCCTTCGCCTACCCTCTCGCCGACGGTACCGGCGAGATCGTGGTCGCCACCACCCGCCCCGAGACGATGCTGGGGGACACCGCCATCGCGGTCCACCCGACCGACCCCCGCTACGCCCACCTGATCGGGAAGATGGTGCGCCACCCGCTGCTCGACCGTGAGTTCCCGATCGTCGGGGACGCCATCCTGGTCGACCCGAGCTTCGGTTCGGGCGCGGTGAAGGTCACCCCCGCGCACGACTTCAACGACCACGAAGTCGGGAAACGGCATTCGTTGCCGATGATCAGCATCTTCACCCCCGACGGGAAGGTGAACGCGAACGGCGGTCCCTACCAGGGGCTCGACCGGTTCGTGGCCCGCGCCGAGGTGAAGGCGGCGATCGCCGCGCTCGGGCTCGATCGGGGCGCAAAGCCCCACCTGATGACCCTCCCGCGCTCCCAGCGTTCCGGCGCGGTGGTGGAGCCGATGATCTCCACCCAGTGGTTCATGCGGATGAAGCCCCTGGCCACGCCGGCCGTGGCGGCGGTGGAGCACGGCTTCACCACCTTCCACCCGCAACAGTGGGAGAACACCTACTACGCGTGGCTTCGGGACGTGAAGGACTGGTGCATCTCGCGCCAGCTCTGGTGGGGCCACCGCATCCCCGTCTGGTACTGCGGCGCCTGCAACCACCAGAACGTCGGCCGGGAGGATCCCACCGCGTGCCAGAAGTGCGGCTCCACGGACCTCAGGCAGGACGAGGACGTGCTCGACACCTGGTTCTCGTCGGCGCTGTGGCCCTTCTCGACCCTGGGCTGGCCCGACCGCACCCCCGAGCTGGCCAAGTGGTACCCGACCTCGGTGCTCGTGACCGGCTTCGACATCATCTTCTTCTGGGTCGCCCGCATGATGTTCATGGGGCTGCACCACATGGGGTCGGTGCCCTTCAAGGACGTCTACATCACCGGGCTCGTGCGGGACGAGCACGGCGACAAGATGTCCAAGACCAAGGGGAACGTGGTCGATCCGCTCGTGGCCATCGGCACCTACGGGTGCGATGCGGTGCGGATGACGCTCATCTCGCTCGCGGGCCAGGGCCGAGACCTGCTGTGGTCCGACAAGCGCATCGAGACCTACACGCGCTTCCAGAACAAGGTGTGGCAGGGCTACCGCTTCCTGCACATGCACGTGGCCGCGCCGCCCGCGCCCGCCGATCCGGGGCCCTACGACCGGTGGATCCTGGTGCGCACCGGGGCCGCGGTGGCGGCGATTCGCGGGGCGCTCGACGCCTACCGCTTCAACGACGCGGCGAGCGAGCTCTACGCCTTCGTCTGGTACGACCTCTGCGACTGGTACCTCGAGTTCTCCAAGCCGGCGCTCTACGGCGCGGACGGTCCGGCCAAGGATGGCGCCCGGCGCACCCTATGGACGGTCTACAGCACCGTCGCCCGTCTGCTGCACCCCTTCATGCCCTTCCTCGCCGAGGAGCTCTGGCGCAACCTGCCGGGCACGACCGGGTCGGTGATCACCGCCCCGTTCCCGACCGCGGCCGAATTCCCCGCCGACGCGGCGGCCCTCGCCGACGTGGCGCGCCTGCAGGAGGTCATCGTCACCGTCCGGCGCATCCGGTCCGAGAAGGAGATCGCCCCCAAGGTGCCGCTCACCGCGCACGCCGGGGAGGCCCTGGTGCAGCCGCTGGCGGCCCACGCCGCGGCCCTCCGTGATCTCGCCAACGTCACCCTCGTGGTGGG
>JAYVAS010000117.1:0-13524 GCA_043750895.1 Pseudomonadota bacterium | reverse complement strand
GGAGGGAGCATGTCCGCCGACATGTGACCGACGAGGGACGCCGGGATCGGGGATGCAGCGGCGGCCGAATGCAACGTTTATTGACGGACAGGCCCTTAGCGCGGCCTCAGCTCCCGGCCTGCACCTGCGCCACTGCGCCGGCGAGATCGTCGGTGCCCCCATCCAGGCGGTACCACCCGCCCGCCGCCTGGAGGTACACCGTCGGCGTGCCTTCGATGCCGAGGGCTGCGCCCTCCGCGACGTCACCGGCGAGGCGGGCCGCCGCGTCCGCCCCGGTCAGACACGCGCTCCACTTCTTGGCGGAGATCCCGTGCTTGGGCCCGGCGGCCGCCACCCCGGCCCGATCGAGCACGTCGCCGTTGCCGAGCAGCTCGGCAGTGAGCTTCGCGTTTCCCTCGGCGCAGATCACCGCGCGGGCCGACTCACAGGCGAGCACCCGTCCGGTCCGCTCCACGGCGGGATTGCAGGTGTTCTCCAACGGGTAGTGGCGGTAGGTCACGGCCACGTCCGGTCGGGACGCCACCAGCCGGTCCAGCGCGAGGTGCATCTCGTGGCAGTGGGGGCACTGCATGTCGATGAAGGCCACGATCCGAACCGCCGGTCCGCCCTTCGCGGCGGCAGGGAGGCTCGGCCCCTTCGCCACCGGGGAGACCAACGACCGGGGCGTGGCGACCGTGATCTGGGCCTTCGCGCGCAGCTCGGCGATGTAGTCGTTGAGCACCTGCGGCTGGAGCTGGCTCCGGATCTCGGGCGCGGCGTCGGCCAGGGGCACCCGGTCGCGGGTCTCCACGATCTGGATCAGGTGCCAGCCGAACTGGGTCTGCACCGGCCCCACCGTCTCCCCCGCGCGACCGCCGAACGCGGCGTCGGCGAACGGAGCGACCATCGCCTGCCGGGGAAACCAGCCCAGGTCGCCCCCGGTGGGCGCGGAGCCCGGGTCCAGAGACCGCTCGGCGGCGACCGTGGCGAAGTCGGCGCCCCCCTTCAGCGCCGTGAGCAGGCCCCTGGCTTCCTCCTGCGTGGCGACGAGGATGTGGCGGGCGTGGACCTCGGGCCGCGCATACCGCCCGGCGTTCTCCTCGTAGAACCGGCGGACCGCTTCATCATCCACGCGCTCCGCGAGCACGCGCTGGAGCAGCAGCGTCGAGAGCGCCTCCCGGGTGGCACGGACCGCCGCCGCCTTGCCCTCGGGGGTGTCCGCGATCTTCCGCTTGTCGACCTCGGCGGCGAGCAGCTGCCGGACCACCAGCTCGTCCACCACCGCGGCGCGATCCACGCCCGCGCGGGCGGCGGGGTCCACCCCCTCGAGCGCGGCTGCCACGTCGGAGTCGGTGATCGGCACGCCGTCCACGGTGGCGAGGGGTTCGGCGGCGAAGGCGAGCGTGAGGAGCATCCACATCCGGCCCCGCTAACCAGCAACGGGGGAAAGGGCCTCGAAGGCCCCTTCCCCTACCGCCGCCAACCCGCCGCCCTCCGCAGGCTCCGGCCGTCGGGGCCAAGGCGCGTGGATAACGCGCCTTGGCGGCGTCTCTCCCCATCCCCCAAGCCCACCGGCCCTACGGGATCACCTCGACGCCCCGCCGCCGGAAGCGAGGGACCAGATCGTCGCGCCAGGTGTGGGCGTAGATCTCGGCGTACGTTTCGTGATCGAGGAGTCCGCACGCCCGCTCCGCCGGGGTCAGGGGCTCGGCCGGGGGCGGATCGCGGTATCCGGCGAAGGCCAGGAGGAGGGCGGGCAGCCGCGCCGTGACGTAGGCCGGCACCCCCGGGTCGATGACCACGAACGCGTCGAGCAGGTCCCATCCCAGGGCGCGGTGGACGGCCTCGTCGGCGACGATGCGGTCGAGCACCGGGCGCACCGCCGGGTGGGAGGCCTCGCGCCGCATGGCCGCGAAGTAGGGGACGGCGAGCGTCTCGCCCAGGCAGAAGCTCCGCACCACCGTGTCCACCAGCCCGGGGAACACCGGGCCCGCCGCCGCCACCGCGAGGTGCTCGCCGGTGACGGTGACCGGCGCCTCCGCGCCCCCCAGCGCGACCAGGGCGTCGAAGGCCAGCGCCGCGTGGTCCAGCTCGTCCTGGACCACCCGGGTGAGGGTCGACAACAGCGCCGGGGGCACCCCGACCTGGATCCCCCACGCGAGCACCTGAGCAGCCACGCCCGCGCTGCCGTACTCGGCCGCGACCCGTCGGGCCCACTCGGCGTGAACCCGCGGGGTCACTTCGGCGGCGTTCCGGGGGCGGGCAGCGCGTCCCACGCCGCGAGCAGCCGCTCGGGCTGCCCTTCGGGGCACTGCACCTGCGTGCCGGTGGCCTCGGCGGTGGTCGCCACGACCCGACCGCCGGCCTTCCGGACCTCTTCCGGCAGCCGCATCATGCCCCCCTGCCAGTCTTTGAAGCACGCACCGACGTCGCGCGCGACGATCAGCACCGGCGACGGCGGGTTGGTGGCGCCCTCGGGGTGCCCGGAAACCACCGACTCCCAGGCCGGCAGATTCGTGTCCACCACCTCCGGCTCGGGCGGGTTCATCGGTATCTCGGGGGTGAGGTCGGGCGCGGGTGGGTTGTGGGTCACGTCCGGAGGGACGGTGGGCCGGCAAGCGCCTACGGCCAGACCGACCCCGAGTACACGAATGAAGGGTGCGCGCATGGGTCCGGTCTATCCGCCCCCGCCGTCACGGGCAGGTGGATTCCCACCACGTCGGATCGGCGCCCCCGGTCCCGCAGTCGGCGACCGCGCCCTCACCGTCCTTCACGAACACCAGCCAGCTCACGGACCCGGCCATGTAGGTCATGTCGAAGGTGGTGGTGAGGTTCTCCGTGTACGGTTCGTCGGCGACGATCAGGTCGAGCGCGATCACGAACGCCCCGCCCCCGATGTCGGCGAAGAGCCAGTGGTGCTCGTCCCGGGGCGTGGGGTTGTCGTCCGTCTCCTGGAGGTAGAGGTCGACGGACCCGGCCTCCCCGGTGACGGTCGCCGTCCAGAAGCAGATGTCCCCGTCAGAGCAGTCCGCGATCAACGCGGAAAAGGCGACCGGCACCCCGCCCGTGAACGTGGTCTCGGACGGGCGCGCGGAGTCCTCGCCCCCCACGCCATCCTCTCCGTTCCCGGCACAGGCACCGAGCAGCAGGGTGACGACGGGGACGACGCGCAGCAGCGTGCTCCGCACCGGTACACCGACCAAGGGCTAGGCCTCGCCCGGCTCCGGAAGGACCATCCCGCGCAGATCGCGGATGCCGGACTGATCGCGCAGGCGGATGAGCGCCTCGCGTTCAATCTGGCGGACACGTTCACGCGAGAGCCCCATCTCCTTGCCCACTTCGGACAGGGTGCGGAACTCGCCGTCCTCCAGCCCGTACCGACGCGTGAGGACGAACCGCTGGCGCTCCGAGAGCACCGAGTTGAACGCCCGCTGCATCCGGCTGAGCTCCTGAGTCTGGATGCTCTCGTCGTCGGGGGAGATGGCGTCTTCGTCGGAGAGGAAGCGCTCGAGCGGACGGGGGCGCGGCCCGTCGTCCACCGGCTGCTCCAGGGAGATGGTGTTCCCCTGCGAGAGCAGCAGCTCGGCGCGCTCCTTGTCGATGCCCACCTCTTCGGCGAGGTCGGCCACGTTGTACTCGATGCCAGCGGCTTCGAAGCGCTTCATCGCCTTGCGCAGGTTGCGGGTCTGTTCGACCGCGCAGCCGGGCAGCCGCACCGGGCGACCGGTGTGGTCGATGGCGCGGGTCATCTGTGCGCGCACCCACCACCGTGCGTAGGTGGAGAAGCGGATGCCACGGTCCGGATCGAAGCGCTTGGCGGCCCGGAGCAGCCCGATGTAGCCCTCCTGCACCAGATCTTCCTCGTCCATGAACGGCCCGGCCAGCTTCCGCGCTTCGCCATGGGCGATGCGGCGACCGGACATGGCGAGCCGCCACCGAAGCTCCTCGGCCTGCTGCCACGCCGCCTGCGCCTTGCGGGCGACCGGCTTCAGGGTCTCGTCCTTGCGCGCGACACGGGTGACGGCGCGAACCGCCTCCTCGAGGCGATCCACGGCACCCGCGCGGGTACGCTCGGCCCGATCGGGACGGCGGCGGAGGATGTTCTCCGCGGCGTCGATCCCGGCAACCGCTTCGCGGGCGCCCTGTTCGGCCTTCCGGATCTCACGCGCAATTGCCTTCTCCTCCTCGGCAGTGAGGCGTTCGGAACGACGGCGGGCGCCGTCCGAAGCAGAAGCGCTCCGCATGCGCAGCGACATGAGATCTCCAGGGAGTGAGTAGGAAGAAGGAAGAGAAAGCGTGGAGGGGTCCGGGTATTCCCGGATCGTTTGGGCGCTACGCGAAGAGGGGGATGTCAGCGCCCGGAAGAGGCCGTTTATAGGCGCGTGGCGCCGTCAGAATTGTCAAGAGAATGTCAAGAGCCTTAGATTGCGGTTGCGGCGTCACGGTGAGCCCGATTGCGTACACAACCATTCGGCGTCCGACCTGCAAGGATCGCAATCTACGCTCCGCGAGGGGTTGAACGGAAGCCACAGGCCTCACGCACACGCGACAGCGTGGTTCGCGCGATCACCCTGGCGCGCGCGGCGCCATCATCGAGAACGGCCTCGACTTCGCCAGGTTCGGCGAGCAGAGCCTCGTACCGGGCGCGCCGCGGCGCGACCTCCGCTTCCAGGATCTCGTAGAGCTCCTGCTTGGCGTGTCCGTACCCGTAGTTGCCGGCGCGGTAGCGCGCCGCCAGCGCCTCGGTCTGCGCCGGCGTGGCGAACAATCGGTAGAGCGCGAAGACGTTGTCCGTCTCGGGGTTCTTGGGATCCTCGAGGGGGGTCGCGTCGGTGACGATCTGCATCACCCGTTTGCGGAGCGCTTTGGCGGGGAGGAACACCTCGATCCCGTTGCCGTAGGACTTCGACATCTTCCGCCCGTCGATGCCGGGGACGGTCGCGACGTCCTCCTGGACGGACGCCTCCGGGACCACGAGCACCTCGCCGAAGCGGGCATTGAAGGCGATCGCCATGTCGCGCGCCATCTCGACGTGCTGTTTCTGGTCCTTGCCCACCGGCACGAGGTGCGTGTCGTAGGCGAGGATGTCCGCCGCCATCAACACCGGGTAGCTGAACGTGCCGACGTTGATGTCGCGGCCCGCGTCGCGCGCCGCCTTGAAGGCGTGGGCGCGCTCCAAGGCCCCGAGCCCGATGACACAGGAGAGGATCCAGGCCAGCTCCGTCACCTCGGGGACGTCGGACTGGGCCCACAACACGGTGCGGCGGGGATCGAGCCCCATCGCCAGCCAGGTGGCGGCGACGTCCACCGAGTACCGCCGCATCTCGACCGGATCCTGCAGCGTGGTGAGCGCGTGCAGATCGGCGATGAAGTAGTACGCATCGTGGGACGCCTGGAGGGCGATCGCCGGACGGATCGCCCCGAGAAGGTTGCCGAGGTGCGGCACATTCGTAGGCTTGATCCCAGTCAGGCAACGCACGACGACTCCACCGAGGGCGCGAAACCTACAGGAAGGTTCGACGATTGTGAAGAGAGAAGCGTCAGGAGTTGTCAGCATCCCGACAATGCTGCTTCCTTCGTCCGCTTTTGATGGAGCTCAGGCCGCCTGGGCGAGGCTCGCGGCGATGCGGTCGAGCGCATCGCGCGCGGACGAGGCCGGGACGGGGCGCAGCGCCTGACGCGCCGACCAGACCTGACCCGCGAGCGCCTCCCGGGTGGCACGGAGCGCCCCCGCCGCGCGGACCTGGGCGGCGAGGTCGGCGGCCAGCGTCGGATCGGCGGTGCGGCCGAACTCTTCCCAACGCTCCCGGACGCCGGGATCGAGCAGACTGGCCACCGATACCGGGTAGAAGGGGCGCTCGGCGTCGGCCTGACGGTGGAGCTGCCGCCAGGGATCGGGCCCTTCCGCAGGCTCGAACGCGGCGAGATCCTCGGCGAGCTGCCAGGCGGTGCCGACGTGGCGGCCGTACCGTCCCAGCCGCGTCACCACGGGACGATCGGCGCCCGCAAGATGGCCACCGGCCCGGCAGGAGAAGGCGAACACGGCCCCGTGGCGCGCGGCCGCGTGCTGCACGGCCTCGGAGGGGGTGGCGACCCGACCGGCGAGCTGCGCGCCCAACGCCTGGCCCTCGGTGACCTCGCGCAGGGTGTCCAGCGCGTCACCCAGGATCTCGGGGGCCGGCGCGCGCCGGGCGATCTCCAAGGCGCGGAGCACCAGGTGGTTCCCGCCGAGCCAGCTCGACGCGCCCTTCAACACCCGACGGGCGGCGCGACGACGACGGCCATCCTGCCGTCCGAGCGCAGCATCGTGAAGCTTGATCGCGCCCTGGAACATCTCGGCGACGTAGGCGACGTCCACCGCGGCCTGGGGATCGGCCACCCGCTGGGCCGCCGTCTGCGCCGCCGTCTGCGCGGCGAGGTGAACCAGCACGGGGCGGACGCGGGGCAAGCGGTCGAGGTCCCCGAACAACATCTCGGGGGTGAGCCCGGGGGGCAGCCCCTCCCCATCCGCGAGCGACGCGAGCGCATCCTCGAGGTGGGTGAACGAATCGCGGAGGTGCTCGCCGACGAGGCGCTCGAGCTCCCCGGCGAGGACGCGCCGGGCGGAGACGGCGCGGTGGCTGGAACGAGAGAAGGGCATGGCTACCGTCAAGCTTTAGCGCGGCGTCAACACTGGGTGAAGGACCGGCATCACATTTGCACCGTCAAGCGGCGATTCGGTCATTTCCACCGCTGCGCGAGCGGAATCCTCCGGCCCACCCCGAAGGCCCGCGACGAGACCCGGAGCCCCGGAGCCGCCTGCCACCGCTTGAACTCACTGCGCGTCACCATCGCGAGGACCCGGTCGACGAGCGCTCGGTCGTAGCCTTCGGCGACGAGCGCGGCGGGTTCGGCAGCGCCCTCGACCACCCGCCGCAGCAGCGCGTCGAGCAGCGCATAGGGCGGCAGGGTGTCCTGGTCGGTCTGACCGGGCGCGAGCTCAGCCGAGGGCGGCTTCTCGATGGTGGCGAGCGGGATGAGCTCCCGGTCGCGGTTGAGCCAGCGCGCGAGACGGTAGACGTCGGTCTTGTAGACATCGGCCAACGGCGCGAGGCCGCCGTTCATGTCGCCATAGAGCGTGCAGTAGCCCACGGCCATCTCGGACTTGTTCCCGGTGGTGAGCAGGAGGAGGCCGAACTTGTTGGCCAGACCCATGAGCACCGTGCCGCGCACGCGCGCCTGGAGGTTCTCCTCGGTCACGTCCCGCGGGCGATCCACGAACGCCGGCGCCAGGGTGTCGAGTAGGCTCTGCCACGCCTGGGTGACGGGCAGGACATCGAATCGGATGCCGAGGTTCTCCGCAAGGGCCCGCGCGTCCGTCACCGAACCGGGCGAGGAGTAGGGGCCGGGCAGGCCGACCCCCCAGACGTGGTCCGGACCGAGGGCCTGGACCGCGAGGGCCGCCACCAGCGCGCTGTCGATGCCCCCCGAGACGCCCACGACCACGTCGCGGAATCCGCAGCGGGCAGCGTAGTCGCGGATGCCGAGCACCAGCGCCGAGACCAGCTCCTCCTCGAACACCGACACCGGCTGCGCGACGGGCGGACCGTCCAGATCGGCCAGGAAACACCCGGCCGCGAAGAACGGCGCCGCGTAGCGGAGCTGCCCGTCCTTGCCGACGACCATCGAGCCGCCATCGAAGATGAGCTCGTCGTTGCCGCCGACCTGATTGCAGTACACCAGCGGCGCCCGGGCCTGGATCGCTTGACGGGCCACGAGGGACAAGCGCGTGTCCCGCTTCCCCACCTGGAAGGGCGACGCCGAGAGGTTGACCATCAGATCACACCCCACGAGGCGCTCGACCGGATCCACGGCGTAGTGTTTGCCCGACAAGGCCGGCTCGTTCCAGATGTCCTCGCACACCGTCACCGCCAGGGACAGGCCGTCGATCTCCACCGGACGCGGGTTCCCCTCGGGGACGAAGTACCGGGACTCGTCGAACACGTCGTAGGTGGGGAGCAGGCACTTGTGGCGCGCCGCCACGATGCCGCCGCCCGCGGCGACGATCGCCGTGTTCCGCAGCCCGGCCGCCTCCCAGGGGGTCCCAAAGACGGCGACCACGCTGGTGTTCGCGGTGGCGCGCGCCACCCGCTGGGCCGCGACCCGACACGCCGCGAGGAGGTCCCCGCGCTCGAGGAGATCCCGCGGCGGGTAGCCCGACAACACCAGCTCGGTGCTGACCACCACCCGCGCGCCGGCAGCCTGGGCGGCCTCGATCGCCGCGATCACCTGGTCGGCGTTCCGCTCCACATCCCCGACGACCGGGGCCGCCTGATGGAGGAGAACGCGCAGCTCAGTACCCGCCCGTCTTCTTCCACGCGGTCGCGTTGAGGCCGATCAGGATCGGGGCGCCGAGCGCGAGGCAGAACGCGGCGATCTTCGCGCGATCCGTGGGCTGGATGTCCCCGATGCCGTCCCAGCCGGCGACGGCGATGCTGGTCGAGAAATCCCCGTACGGAGCGCCGAAGCTGAAGAGGAGGGTCATGATCCCGTTCGCGCATAGCAGACCGCCGACAATCCAGAGAACCGTACGCATGAGCGCCTCGAAGGGTCGCCCGATTAACGGGTCGGGCGGGGGGTAGCAAGCGGGTTAGCCGGGACCCATGCTCACGCTGATCCTCGTCGTCGCCTGCGCGTCCCCTGCTCCGACCCCCGCCGCCCCCGCACCGGCGCCGCCCGCCCCCGCACCCGCGCCGCCCGCGGACAACGCGGCCAGTCCGCCCCCCAAGGGCTTCGTCTGCTGCGCCGACCCCGGCGCTCAGGCCCTCTTGGACGCATATCTCCCCATCCAGCGCGCGCTGGTGAAGGGGGACACCCCGGCCGCGGTGACGGCCGCCGCGGCGCTGGCCACCGCCGCGGACACCGCCGGTGCTGCCGAGATCGCCGCCCTCGCCCGATCGGTGGCCGGAACCGACCTCAAGGCGGTGCGGAACGCGTTCGCGCCCCTGTCGGCCGCGATGATCACCCACGCCCGCGCGCACGTCGGCGGCACGACGACCATCGCCGAGGCCTTCTGCCCGATGGCGCCTGGGGGGTGGCTGCAGACCGAAGGCGCGATCCGAAACCCCTACTACGGCGACGAGATGCTCACCTGCGGGAGCTTCCGCTGATCATCCCGGCGGTGACCTGCCTCCTCCCGGGATCCCCGGGGCGGGCGCCGTTCGCGGGCCACGTCCGCGGCGCCAGGGACCTGGACGGGGTGCGGCTGGCCTGGGCCGGTCGTATCGCCGCCACCGCGTCGCCGGACGAGGCCTGGCTCGCCGCGGACGCGCTCCGGGACGTGCTCACCGACACCACCGGCCGCGACCGGGAGGCGCTGATCGCTGCGGTCGGTGTCGGCCTGCGGGCCATCCCCGCCGCGCTACGCGACCGCGCCGACCTGTCGCTGCTCCTCGCCGTCGCCGATGCGCGCGGCATCCTCCTGATGGGCACCGGCTTCGCGCAGGTGCTGGTGGACACCGAGGGCGGCTGGCTCGCCGCGGCGCTCCCGGGCTCGCCGCTCATCGGGGAGCCCGGCTTCCCCGAGGACTGGGCCGTCGGTCAGCCCCCACTCCGCACCGGCACCCGCTTCCTCGGCCTCCCGACCGGCCTGGCCGTCCCGACGGACGCCGCCCACGCCTGCGGCGTACGCGCATGAACCTCTACGCCGGTGACTTGGGCGACCTCGACCCGAGAAACGAGCTGGAGCGCCTGTTGACCGCGGTGCGAGACGCGGGCGAGCAACCGCTGGGTCCGCTCTTCGCCGCCCTCGCTCGGACCCACCCGGTCGCCCTCGCCGAGGTGGTGTGCGGACCGCGCTCGCCCGGCGGTGAGGCGGTCGTGCGTGCCGGTCTGGTCCACATCGACGTCCTCGAGGCCGCGCTCTCCCCTCGCGGGGCGTACCCGAGGTTGGCCGAGCTGGGCGGCGAGGCCGGCACCGCGGTCCTCGCCGTCGCGGCCCACCGCCACCCCGCCGCGAGCTGGCTCCTCCAGCTCTCCCGACGCGTCGAACGGGAGAACGCCGGGGCCACCCACCTGTTCGCCGCCGCCGGTCACCCCTCCTTCGCTCAGGCGTGTCGGATGCACGCGGAGGTGGGCCACGTCGAGGGACTGGTGCTCGCCGCGTCGGGAACCGGTCGACCCGAGCCCGCCGCCGCGCTGCTCGCGGTCCACCTCGACCCGCCCGCCCGGGCCAATCCGATGCTCCCGCTCGACGCCGCGCTCCGCGCCGCCGCGGCCGCCCTCGACGCCAACCCCGACGCCGCGGTCATGGCCCACCTCGCCGCGGTGTGGGGCCCGGAGCCCGACGACCTGCTCGTCCGGCTGGTCCCGCGCCTGCGCCGGCGGGACGCCGCCGAGGCGCTCCTGACCCGTTCACGCCACCTTCCGCGGACGCGCGCCGTCCTCACGGCGGTGATCCCGGGGATGCGGTAAGCCAGGCGTCCTCGCGACCACCCCGAACATCAGGTAGAGTCCGCCCCCATGCCGCCCGTCGCCACCTGGTGCCGCCTCTCGGAATGCGCCGCTTCCCTCCTTGCCGAGGTCGACGACGCCCGCATCACCCGCCTCAGCACCGACCCGGACGGTCCGATGGGCCGCGGGGCGCCCTGTGGCATCTGCACCCACGTCCCCGACCTGCACACCGGGCGCATCCTCCGGCCGCGACGCCGGATCGGCGACCGCTGGGAAGAGACCTCCTGGGAGGTGGCGATCCGCGAGATCGGCGCGCAGTTGAAGGAGATCCGGAAGCAGTCCGGGGTGCGCGCCATCGGTACCCTGGCCGGTACGCCGGTCGGGCTCTCCTCGGCGAGCACGATCCGCACCCTGGCGTGGACCGTCGCGCTGGGCTCCCCGAACCTCTACTCCTACCTGTCATCCCACGGAGCGGGTTGGCTACGCGCCACCGAGCTCGTCCTCGGTCGGGCGCTGCCGCTCCAGTCCGACATCGGCCGGGCGCACTACGTGCTCCTCCTCGGGGCCAACCAGGAGGCCCAGGGCTGGGGCCCCCTCCAGGGAGGCCGCGAGCTCGGCGCGGAGCTGGCGCATGCCCGCAAGTCCCGGGGGGCGAAGGTCGTGGCCGCGGATCCCCGTCGCACCCCTCTCGCGGCCGGCGCGGACCTGCACCTGGCGATCCGCCCCGGCACGGAGCTCTTCCTCGTCCTCGGGATGATCGCGGCAATCCTCGAGAACGACTGGACCGACCGCCAGTATGTCAAGGACTACTGTGACGGCCGCGAAGCCCTCCGTGAGGCCCTGGCGCCGTGGACCCTCGAGCGCTGCGCCGCCGCGTGCGGCATCGGCGCCGAGGCCATCGGTGGCGTCGCCCTGAAGTTCTCGCGCGCCGCCATGGCAGTCGTCCACCGGTCGCCTCAGGCCCTCAACAGCGCCCACAGCACGCTCACCGGCTGGGCCATCCTGGTCCTGCACGCCCTCACCGCGAACCTCCTGCGCCCAGGCGGGGTCTACGAGAACCGCGGTCTGGCCGACACCCACGCCCTGGCGGCCCAGTTCGCCTCGGCGGGCGCCCCCCGCACCCGCGTCGGCGACTTCCCGCTCCTCCTCCTCCAGGCTCCCGCCGCGGTCCTTTGCGACGAGATCACCCTCCCCGGCGACGACGGGGTGCGGGCCCTCATCTCCCTCCACGCCGATCCCGCCACCGAGCTCCCCGGCGGCCCGCGTGCCCGCGCCGCCCTGGAAGCGCTCTCGCTGCTGGTGGCGGTGGACACCTTCGAGACCGAGACCACCCGTCGTGCCCACTGGGTCCTGCCCGGTACGCACGCGTGGGAGCGGTCCGACCTGCAGTTCGTGGCGACGTCCACCCTCCCCTACCACCTCGCCCAGGCGACGCCGGCCCTCGTTCCGCCCGCCGGCGAGGCACGGGATGTCGAAGAGATCCTCTCGGCGCTGTTCGGTGCGGTCGGCCCCGCGTTTCGGAGCCCCTTCGGGCCCCACATCCGACTCCGCGCCGGTCGTCTGGTGACCGCCGACCTCGAAGCCTGGATCGGCGAACACCTCGGCCAGCGGGGGATACCGAGCCATGCCGAGGTCGCGGCGGCGCCTCACGGTTGGTTCGGCGGGGACGTCGACCGCGCCACCTGGCGGGTCGAGACGCCGAACAAGCGGATCGCGCTGCTCCCCGAGGCCATCGTGCCCCTCCTCAGGTCCCTCGCACCCCAGGTTGCCACCGCGGGGTTCGACCGCTGGCTGCTGACGAGCGCCGCCCGCGACGCCGCGCTGCGCCGCCAGGACCGCGCGGTGCCGACGGACCCTGGCGTCCACCTGCATCCGTCGGCGGGCTTCGACGAGGGCGCCCGGGTGCGCGTCCGGACCACCGCCGGAGTCGTCGAGGCCACCGTCCATCTCGACCCCGAGCTTCGGCCGGACGCGGTCGATCTCCCCGCGGGGTATGCGGTCGACGTCGGCGCCCTGATCCCGAGTGATCGGCTGGACCCGCTCGTCGGAACGGCGCCATGGAACGGCCTCCCCTGCCGGGTCGAGCCCATCGCGTCCTGATCGAGCATTGCCAGGAGCCCCAAAGTCGGGCATTTTGGACAGATGACGCTGACCCTCCTCCTCGCCCTCACCGGCTGCTACGGCTACGGCTCCAAAGACGACTCGACCGCGATCGTGGACACCGACGTGGATGCGGACACCGACACCGACGCGGACACCGACTCGGACACCGACGCGGATACGGACGCGGATACGGACGCGGACACCGATGCCGATACCGACGCGGACACCGACGCGGACACCGACGCCGACGTCGAAGTTCCGGGCTCGTTCGTGGCCTCCACGAGCGGCGGCGGCTCGGCCGATGGCAGCGGCCACCACCTCAAGCTGGCGATTGGCGGCCAGTCCTACGGCTCCGCCTCGGGCGGCGGGTACGTGCTGACGCTCGGTCCGATCGTCCCGGTCCCGTAGTCTCTCGGTCTCGATCTCAAACTTTCTCGGTGAGGCACCTCATGGTTCGACGCACGCTCCCGCTCTTCGCGCTCCTGGCCCCCCTTGTCGCGGACGCCGCTGCGCCACCGCTCATCCCCATCACCGGCTACCTGACGGACACGACCGGCGCGGCCGTCGATGGCTCG
The DNA here is from genome assembly GCA_043750895.1 of Pseudomonadota bacterium. GTDB lineage: Bacteria > Myxococcota_A > UBA796 > UBA796 > SXON01 > JAYVAS01. The sequence goes on along the minus strand of JAYVAS010000117.1, from coordinate 436 downwards.
CAGACGCTTCACCTCAAGCTTTACGGTGCGACCGGCCCGGCGATCTGGAGCGAGAACCAGACGGTCGACATCGACAACGGTCAGTTCACGGTCTACCTCGGCGACGTCACCACGGTCGATCTCGCGACGTTCCGGGACAACGGGGCGCTGTTCCTGGGCGTCGCGGTGGGCACGGGCAGCGAGATGACGCCGCGGTTCGAGCTCGCGACGGCGCCGTTCGCTGGCTACGCGCAGTACTGCGATGACGCCGATATGGTCGGCGGGATCGACGCCGCGGATCTGATGCAGGTCGGCGACGCCATTAACTGGACGGACATCACGGGCCGCCCCACGGGCTTGGATGACGGCGATCAGGGCGCCACGTACACGAACGGCACCGGCATCAACCTGTCCGGGACGCAGTTCAGCGCGGACCAGCTCACGATCGAGACGTGGG
>JAYVAS010000116.1:0-5522 GCA_043750895.1 Pseudomonadota bacterium | reverse complement strand
GCGCCCGCCGATGGCGACCACCCCCCCGGCGACGCCGAGGCTCCCGGTCAGGCCCTCGGTCCCGGTAAGGCCGTCCCCGGCCGACACGTCCACCGTGCCCGAGGCGCGACCGAACGTCGCCTGACCGTCCAGACCGAGGCCGGCGCCTCCGCGGAGGTCCGCGTCTACCTGTCCGGTGGCCCGGAAGCCGAGTCCCGGGCCGGGACCGAGGGTACGGGAGATCTCCGCCGACCCCGACCCCGCCCCATCGGCGTAGGATCCGTTCACCGTCGCCGAGGTCGACCGGCCGAGCGGCGCCGAGAGGCTGAGCGCGACGTCGTACCGGTCGGTGGCACCCTCGTCTCGGGCCCAGCCGGCCTGGAGTGTGGCCCGGAGGCGGGCCGGGAGCTGCATGGAGGCCCGCGCGGAGACGAGCTGGCTCCGGCCCGTGTCGCGCATCTCCCGGAGGTCGTAGGCCGCCGAGAGCGAGAGCGTTCGCGCCACCTGGGTCCCGACCGCCGCACCGGCCTCGATGATGGCGCGGTTGGTGGCCGGGTCGAGGCCGAGTCGGGTGTAGGTTGGGGAGGCTACACGCCCGTAGGTCGAGAGCGTCGTGCCCTCCATCGCGTAGGACCAGGACAAGGCGCCTGCGCCTCCCGGCCCTTCGGCGCCGGTGCTGGCGGCGCCGGCCGCCTCGATCTCGCCGAAGATGCCCCCGGTCGCGAGGTTGAGCCCACCCGAGACCCGGTCGGGGGCGGCCTCGGCGCGGGCGCCCAGGGTGATAGCTTTGGTGAGCCCCACCCGGTGCGTGGCCATCCCCGCCGGGTCCCCGTAGGACCAGCTCTCCGTGCCCAGTCCGCCGCGGAGGAACCCCGCCGCGTAGCTGTAGTCGTGGTCCCCGCGGCCCAACATCCCTCCGAGCCCGTAGTACCCGAGCGTGATCTCCTGCTCGGCGCCCAGCGCGTCGGTGAGCACCACCCGGGTTTCCCCCGCGCCGCTGCTGATCGGGATGTCCTCGATGTTCAGCGGGCCCGGGGCCACCTCGGTGCGCTCCGTGAGCTGCCCGTTGACGTAGATCTCCAGGGTGGAGGGTACCAGGATGTCGGCCGGGTGGTTCAGATCGAGCGAAGGTGTGGTCACGGCGTACGGATCGAGGCCGTTCTCGCGGGCGAACACGACCCCACCCAGCGTGGCGTTGCCGCCCAGCGCGTCGCCGTTCACAACCACGTCGCCGAACGTCAGGCGCTCCATCCGCTCCCGGAAATCGAAGTTCAGGGTGGACAACCCCCTCACCGGGAGGGCGCCGATCCGGTTCGTCACGCCGGTGTAGAGGAGGGCGTTGCGGGCGCTCAGGATGGACTCGGCCACCACGTCGAGGGACTCGAAGTCGGCGGTTCGAATCGCATAGTTCAGGTGCGCGGTGCTGTCCCTGGTGTACACGACGTCGGCGGGGCGCCCGGGCCGCCCCAAGTCCAGCCGCGTCCCGGGCAGGTGGGCCGCGTCCGCCTCGATGTTGAGCCAGAGATCTCGGTCATCGACGTTCCAGGTCAGGTAGGAGGTGAGCGAGCGGAGGCTCACGTACTCGCGTCCGCGGAGCTCGCTGCGGGCGCCGCCCTCGACCCGGAGCCCGGCCGCCTCGAGGTCGGCGACGGCCGCCAGCGCGTCCGAGCCCCGCAGGTACATCAGCACCGGCGGGCTCTCCATCGTGTTCAGGCTGATCGAGAGGAAGACGGGCGTGTCCCGCAGGGGGCTGGGCACCGGCGGTGGGTTGAGCGGCGAGCGTCCGCGAGTGACCTCGACCCGAGGGGCGGGAGCCTCCGGGGGCACCGGCGGCGGCGGAACGGGAGGAGGGGGCACCGGAGGCGGCGGAACGGGAGGAGGGGGCACCGAAGGACGGTTGCGCGGGGCGACGGGCGCGGGTGGCACCGGTGGAGGGGAGATCTCCATGATCGGGGTCGAGGGCTGGAACTCCCACGTCTCGAGGACGGCCTCGGCGTTGGCGCCGCTGCGGACGGCCTCGGCGACCTCCGGCAGGCGACCGGCGAGCACCCAGCCGGTCATCCCCGGCTTCCACACGATGTGGCGCGAGGTCTGGTCGTCCCGAAGCCGGTCGGCGATCTCCGGCGCGGTCAACAGCTCGATGCTCACCCCGGTTGAGTAGTAAATCCGCTCCCCCGCCGGGGGGACGGCTTGGGCGAGGGCAGCGCCCGTAAACAGACCGAGAAGAAACACGGACACCCATACCGTACGATTTTGACCGGACGGTGTCCAACGCGGGTCGAACCGAAGGCTTAGTTAGGGCCCGTCCGGAAACAAGCCTGCCGGAGTCCCGCGCCCTGCTCTACCCGAAACCGGCACCCGCCGGAGCCTCAGAACGTGATCTGCGCACCGACCCCGAAGTCGACCAGCGGAGTGGGGACCGTGAAGCCGTCAGGCAGGATGCCGGGCACCGGGTCGATGTCCACCCCGAACCGAAACTCGCCCTGTTCACCGTAGTGTACCTGGGAGTACACGTTGACGCGGAGCTGGGTGTTGATGGTGCCCGAGACGTCGAGCCGGCTCACGAGGCTCTGGTCGCTCAAGTTGGCCAGCGTACTCAGGGTGAACGCCCCCTCGTCCCAATTGCCGGGCCCGCCCAGGTACACGTACCCCGCGGCGTAGTGCTTCCCGAGGTAGAACGGGGTGAACGCACCGACGAAGGCCAGATAGGGGTAGAGCGTGGCGTCCTCGTAGCCGATGGAGTTGTAGAAGTACTCGGCGCCGATCGCCACGCTGTCCTCGTCGTTGTAGCGGATGGACACCTCGGCGCCGCCCACCACCTCCACGATCCACTCGTCCTCGTGGCTCACCGCCGCGGGTTCGGTGAAGGTGGCGAGGTCGTAGTCCCCCGTGTAGGTCGGGGTGGTGTCACCGTGGCGGAACGCGGCCTCCGCGTGCACATCGAACGGGCCCACGCCGGCGGAGGCGTCGGCGCCGAGACGCACCGGGTCCCCCTCGCGCGCCGCGGCGGACAGCGCGATCTCCGACGGACCCAGCACCCACTCGGTGCGCAGGGCGCCGCCGATCTGCTCGAAGGTGTCGGCGCCGTCGAAGTTCCCTACCGCGTAGAGGTTGGCCCCGAGGGACTCGATGGGCACGTGGACCTTGAGCAGGCCCACGCCGGTGCGCTCGTCGAACACCGCGACGCTGAGTGCGTCGAGCGTCTGTTGGTTCATGAAGTCGGTGGGGTTCCAGAAACGACCGCTGCCCCACTTGATCCGTTGGCGGCCGGTCGTGACGTACACGGCGCGCGCCAGGTCGAATTTCAGCCAGAGTTGGTCCAACACCACGCTCGCGGGGGAGAGCGCCGTCCCGAAGTCGTCGGTGTCGCCCTCGGCGACGGTGAAATCGTAGTTGAGGCGGGCGGCGGCGAAGCCACGCACCCGGTCGTTCGGGCGCGCGTCCGCGTACAGATCGAGCAGGTTCGCCGAGCCGAAGGTGGAGTCGGCGAAGGACACGTCCTCGGCGGTGGCGGCCGAGGCGCGAAGGAACAACTTGCCACCGATGGTCAGGCGCTCGTCGTAGCTGGCGAGCTTCGCGGTGATGTCGGCGTCGGAGGTACGGGTGACGGAGATGTCACCAAAATCGGTGGTGCCCGCGCCTGCGACAGGCACCTCGGCGGCAGCGGGGTCGCCGAACATGGCCGCCTCGTCGGGGTCGCCACCGAACAGGGCGGCCTCGTCCACCGCCGGGGGCTCGGCGGGGACGGCGTCTGCTGGCGCAACCGGAGTGGCCGGAGTGGCCGGCGCCGGTGGCGGCGCGTCCTCCGCCCGCAGGTGCGGCAGGAGACACAGGACGAGCGAGAGGACGGTCATGGAACCCCCTTGGGTAGGCGGCCGGGAGGTCAGCGACTCTTGGACTCGAGCCACGCCTTGGTGAAGATGTTGGGGTCGAGGGTCTTGAGGTCGACCTCCTGAATCACCACGGTGGTCTGGTTGCCCTTCTCCACCTCGTCGATGATGCGGATCTCCTTGGGGAAGTACACGTCCGCCTTCTTCGAGTCCGAGTAGATCTTGTTCCACCCTGGGTAGTAGGTGGTACGCATCAGCTTGCCGCTGTCGGCGACGTCCTGCCGCTTGAGGATGTTGCCCGAGGCCTTGTCCACCCACAGTTGGAGCACGGGGTAGGCGACGTCTTGGCCCTCCTTGGCGGTGAGCTTCATGTGGCTCACGGCGTAGTTGCCGAGCTTCTCGTCGGCCACGAAGCTCGGGGTGTACTCCTCCGCGAGACGCGACTCGTCGAAGTCCTGGCGATTGCTGCCCGTGCCACCGATGCGCTCCCGCTCGGTGCGGCGCTCCCACTTGCCCACCGTGGGGTCGTAGAGGAAGAGGTTCTCATCCAGGCGCAGGTAGCCTTTGCCCGCTTCGGACTGGGGCTTGTTGAACAGGATGATGAGCTGGTCGCTGGCGTCCCGGCGGTACACCACCGCCTGGTACACCAGGTCCGACTTGTCCTTCTCTTTGTTCTCGATGTACACCAGCGACTTGTAGTCACCGCTGTTTTTCTGGCGGTCGTCGATGACCGTGAGGACCTTCACCATCTCCTCGGTGGAGGGGGCGGCGAAGGCAAACACGGAGCTGAGCAGGAGGGTCAACATGGAGGGCCTCGTCGAGGGTCAGGAAACGTAGCCAAGGGCGATGATGGGGCGGAGGCGGGCCGCGCGCAGGGACGGCCAGAGGGCCGCGGCGCCAGTGCAGACCGTCAGGAACACAACACTCGCCAGCAGCGAGCCCATCCGCACCGAAAGGTGGAGGGTGTCCGAGAGCAGGATGGCCTTGAGGGCCTCGATGGGCACCGGGATCGCCATCGCGTCGAGGATGAACGCCGTGAGCGCCCCGAACAGCGCGCCGCTGGTGGTGGCGAAGAGGCCGAGCAGCAGCGCCTCGACCAGGAACAGCATCAGCACGCTGCCGCGGTGGATGCCGATCGCCCGCATGGTGCCGATCTCCCGGGTGCGCTCCCGCACGGTGTTGAACATCGTGTTGCTGATGCCGATGGCGATGATGATCAGCAACACCAGCGCCAGGAACACGGTGATGACGTTGAAGGCGTCGAGGATCTTGGTGAGGAAGGAGACCTCGTCGCGCCAGATGGTGAGGTCCAGCTTCTGCCCGGTCCAGTCCTCGCCGCCCACCGTCTCGAACTTGAAGAAGAACGGGTTCGGGTCGTGGTCCATGAGTTGGAAGCCGGCATCGGCGAGAGCCGTCCGGAGGACCCCCATCGTGGCGTCCGCCTTGTCGATGTCTTTGAGGTACACCCAGAAGGCGCCGGTGGTGTCGTCGTTGAGCTTGTAGACCTTCCGGAGGGTCTCCATGTTCACCAGGACCGACCAGCTCGACAACATGCCCAGGTCATGGGCCACGGCGACCACGTTGAGGTCGATGGTGTTGGTGCGGCCGTCGTTGGTCTCGGTGACGAAGGTGATCGCGTCGCCGACGTCGACCTCCAGGCGCTTGGCCTGGTTCGCGAACAGGATCACCGCGCCCGGCTGATCGATCCGGGAC
>JAYVAS010000115.1:0-6256 GCA_043750895.1 Pseudomonadota bacterium | reverse complement strand
CCGCACCTCGTAGTGGAGACGGAACAGGTTGAAACGCTGTTGGATGAAGCCTGCCGGTCGACCGCCGACCGTGCAGGTGAACCGCTGCGGCAGCAGGTTGAAGAGCAGGCGGCGGAACAGCGCCAGCGCCATGCTGTCCTCCTCGAGCTGGCCGACCTGCTGATCGGAGCGGTCCAGGAGCACCCAGGTGTCACGAAACATGCTCTCCAGACCCTTCCGCCGCCACGCGCCGACGCGCTCCCCGGTGTGGGCGTCGGTCACGTCGTAGGTCGCGCCGAAGTCGAACACCGACCGGGCCTTGATGGTGAGCCGTGCGTCGGTGCGGGCGGCGTCGCCGAAGCCGACGAGCTCCTCACGGAGTCGGAAGAGCTTCATGCGCACCTCCAACAGGAGCGCCCCCGACTCGGTCTCCAGGCGGTACACCCGCCCCAAGAACTGTAAGATGGGACGGTACGCAACGAAGGAGGTCGGGAGCAGCGCGTCGGTCATGGGCTCAGCGTACCGCGGTGACCGTCGGCGGGCCCCGCATCGGCCCCGAGCGCCGTGGCCAGGTTCGCCCGCGCGCGTGCGTCGAGGCGCTGGTGAAACCAGTCGGAGGCGAAGATGCGGGGCTGCCGCGCGAGCCGCTCGAGGAAGGCACGCCGCCCTGCACGGTACAGCTCGGCGGGCACCAGGGGGGCGTACTCCGCCGCGATCTGCCGCTCGTAGCGGGCGAAACGGGCCGGGGCAGCCCCGAGGATGGCCACGTCGCAATCCAGGAAGAGGGCGGCGTCCCCCCCGAGCGTGTCGGGACGCGCTCCGTGAGACGCCGTGAGACGTATCAGTTGTTCCGCGGCCTCGGTGTCGGGCAGCAGCGCCGCGAGCAGGGCGGCGCTACGCGACTCGTCCTCTCCGGGCGGCCCGGTCCGTGCCTGCACCGCGTCGTGGAAGAGGAGCGCCAGCCACGCGGACCGAGGGTCGGTCCAACCCAGACCAACCGCGACCTCCCGCCACCACCGCGCCAGCTCCGCGAGGTGTTCGAGCGAGTGGTAGTGGCGATCGGGGGCGGTGTACGCTGCCGCGACCGCGCTCCAGACCGCATCGGGCAGCGCCAACGGCGACGCGGCGACCAGCGCGTCGAACCAGCGTCGGTCCTGCGGCCGCAGCCGCACCCCCAACGCCACCCGTCGCGGAACGGCAGGTGGTGGCGGCGCGGCCGCGGTGGCGGAAGGAAACGGCCCGGCGCCGGCGCCGAGGGCCGCGGCGAGCAACACCCGGAGGGTGGAAGCCGCGACCCCAGGCGGCATCGCCCAGGGCGCGATCCGGCCGATACGCCACGCCCCCTCCACCTGGCTCACCGCCGCCGCCGCGAGCGCGTCCGCCTGGCCGGGATCAAGGCGGGGCGCGCGAAGGAGGATGCGACTGCGAAAGGCCGCGTGCAGCCGGCCGAGGGCGTCACCCCAGGCCCGCCGAATCCCGGGCTCGGTCTGGGCGGCGTCGCCGATGGAGACCCAGGCGGCCAGGGCTTCCGTCGTGGCGGGGTCGGCGTCCTGGGGCGCGAGCAGGGCATCAACCAGGGTATCGAGCGGGTCCGCCGCGGCGACCCTCTGGAGGCGGGCGTCGAGGCGGGCCTCGATCGCGGCCAGGGCAGCGAGCACCATGTCCTCCTTGGCGGCGTAGTGGTAGTGCAGTACCCCCTGCGTCAGCCCGGTCTCCGCGGCGAGCGCGCGCATGGTGGCGCCGCCGACCCCGTCACGGGCGAGCAGGGTGATCATCGCGTTGGTGATCTGGGCACGGCGGGGAGACGGGGCTGCGGAGGGCATGCGACACCGTATGCACGTGGGTCTGACCCATCAACCATATTGGTTGGTCAGCCGACCAAGTCTTAGCGACGAGTCCGCTGGCTGGCCCGCACCCGCTCCAGTCCGTCCAACAGCAGGTCGAGGCCGAACTCCAGGCGATGCAGCCCGTCGTGTTTCCCCGTCGCCACCAGCTGGGTGAGCGCGTGCATCGCCGGGTACTGGTCTGCCGAGAGGCTGGGCAGGTAGGACGCGGCGACCGCGGCGTACTGCTCGGGCGCGAAGGGGAAGTTCAGCTTGAGGAGGGTGAATCCGTAGATGTAGCTGTCCAGGGCCGTCCACGCCTCGTCAGCCAGGGGGAGCGAGAATCCGGCGGCGTGGAGGCAGCCGAGAGTGGCGTCGACGTAGCGGATGCGCGCGGGCCCGACGTTCGACTGTGCCATCATCAGGCCGCACGCCCAGGGATGGCGCAGCAAGGCGCCGTGCGCGGAGAGCGCGCGCGCGCGCATCGCCTCCTGCCAGGTGTCCTCGGGGGAAGGCAGCGCGATCTCGGCGACCACGAGATCCACCATGCCGTCGAGCAGGTCGTTCTTGTCCGACACATGGTTGTAAAGGGACATGGCGTGGGCGCCGAGGTGCTCCCCCAACGCACGCATGGTGAGCGCGTCGATGCCGTGCTGATCGGCGAAGGTGATTCCAGCGCGGAGGATACGCTCCCGGGTGAGCCCCGGGCGTGTGTCAGACTTTTTCCGGGTCGCCAACGGGTGTTCTCTCGGGGGAGTCGGGGGCATCAGACGGTGACGATGCACTTGCCGCGGGTGCGCGCCAGACCCAGGTAGCGTATCGCCTCGGGGACTTCACCCAGCGTGTACCGACGGTCGATCACCGGCCGGAGCGTGCCGGCGACGACCATCGCCGCCGTGGCTTGCAAGTCGGCCGCGTTCGGCTTGTTCATCACCGGGACGAAGGGCTGCGAAGACCACAGGTTGCTCACCATGCCCCCGAGCACCGTGAACATCGGTCCCACCCAGTTGTTGTCCCCGCCACCCGATCCTGCCAGGAGTCGCCCACCCGGAGCCAGCACCCCACGGAAGGCCGACAGGGTGTAGTTGCCGACCAGGTCGAAGATGATGTCGTACCGATCGGCGCCGCGCGTGAAGTCCTCGGTGCCGTAGTCGACCACCCGGTCGGCGCCGAGGGACTTCACCAGCGGACCATTGGCGGCGCTGCACACGCCGGTGACCTTCGCCCCCATCGCCTTGGCGATCTGCACCGCGAAGGAGCCGACCCCACCCGACGCGCCGTTGATCAGCACCGACTGTCCGGGTTGCACCTTCGCGTCACGCAGCGGTTGGAACGCGGTCGTGGCCGCGACCGGGAGGGTGGCGGCGTCCTCGAAGGACACGCCGTCGGGCAGGTGGGCGAGGATCTTCGCAGGGACGCAGGCGTAGGCGGCGAAGCCACCGCGGTTCACCTCGGCGAACACCCGCTCGCCGACCTGGAAGCCGGTGACCTTCGCACCGACCGCGACCACCTGGCCGGCGATCGCCATGCCCACGATCGGGCGCGAGGGCGCGGTCAACCCGAAGGCCAGCCGCACCAGGTGGGGCGTACCGGTGACCAGGTGCCAGTCTCCCTTGTTCACCCCGGCGGTGACGACCCGGACCAGGACGCCGTCCTCGGTGAGAGCGGGGACTTCGGTTTCGCCGACCTCGAGCACCTCGGGACCGCCGTAGGCACGCTGCAAGACCGCCGGCATGCGCGTACCCGGAAGCGGCGCCGGGAGGTGCGGCAAAGACGAGAGGGAGGGAGGGGTCGGGAGGGAGGGTTGCATGGAGCCTCTTTGATTACATACAGCGTATACATATGTTGTATGTATGGCAAGGGAATTGTGCGGAGGGGGGTGCGGGGGGCGCGGCGCGGCCACCGCGACGCGCGGCGGACCAAGGCGCGGCGAATGCAACGCATGCCGGCGCCGCCGAGGCGCCTCCCGCGCGGAAGCAGCGTCCCGCGCGGCCAGGGAGCGGGTACGGCGAGGTATGGATTGCCGGTGCAATCCTTCGACGTCGCGCCCCGTGTCCTCGTGCGTGTCTCGCGCGCGGTCTCCCTCCGCAGGGTCGCGTAGGGCCGCGCCGCATGGACTTCCCCCTCCGCCCCCACACGCACCTCCTCGTCGTCGCGGGCTCCCGCGCGTTCGGTACGCATCACGCCGACTCCGACGTAGACCTGAAGGGCGTCGCGATCCCGCCTGCGGCCTGGTTTCACGGCTGCATGCGGCAATTCGAGCAGGCCACCGAGGCCGACGCCATCGCGGGCTTCGTCGGAGACCTGAGGGACGACGAGCGGGCCGTCGTCGCCCGCACGAAGCTCGAAGGCACCGTGTTCGACCTGCGGAAGTTCCTGCGGCTGGCCGCCGAGGCGAACCCCAACATCATCGAGGTCCTGTTCTGCCGCGACGAGGAGGTCCGGCTCGTCACCGACGTCGGACGGCGCCTCCGAGCGGCCCGCCCGCTCTTCTTGTCGGCGCGCGCGCGGCACACGTTCGCCGGGTACGCGACCGCCCAGCTCAAGCGCATCGAGACCCACCGGCGCTGGCTTCTGCACCCACCGGACCACGAACCGTCGCGCGCGGACTTCGATCTGCCCGAGCGGACGGTCATTCCCGCCGACCAACTCGCCGCTGTCACCGCCGCCATCCGCTCCCGCGTGGACGCCTGGGACGTCGACCTCTCCGGCCTCGCCGAGCCCGAGCGCCTCGACCTGCAGTCCCGCACGGCCACGCTCATCGCCGAGCTCCAGATCACCCGCGACGATCGGTGGCGGGCGGGTGCGCGCGCCATCGGGATCGACGAGAACTTCCTGCTGCTCCTTGACCGAGAGCGCCGCTACAAGGCGGCCCGGACCCAATGGGACCAGTACCACCACTGGAAGGACCACCGGAACGCGGCCCGCGCCGAGGGCGAGGCGCGGTTCGGGTACGACGTGAAACACGGCGCCCACCTCTACCGGCTCCTGAAGATGTGCCGGGAGATCCTGCTTGCCGGCGAAGTGCACGTGTGGCGAGGTGGCCTTGACGCCGACGTGATCCACGCCATCCGGCGCGGCGAGTGGCCCTACGATCGGCTCGTCGGCTGGGCCAAAGACGCCGACGCGGAGCTCGGCGAGATCTACTCGGCCCGCCGCCACGTGGTTCCCGACGCGCCGGACCGTGACGCCGTGGACGCGCTCTGTGTCGAGCTCGTCGAGACCGCCCTGCGCGGCGGGTAGGTCAGGCGCGCCGCAGCCGGGTCTCGACGAGCCAGGCGTCGACCTCGTGGAGGTTGGGGGCATCCAGCGGCAACGCGGACAGCGTCAGCGCCTCGTCGAGGGTGACGAAGGCGCGGTCCATGCGGTGCTCGGCGCGGACGTAGGCTGCGTCGTCGAGCGCCTGCTTCTCCGCCTTGGATTTGGCTTCCAGGAGATCGTCCAGCTCGAAGCCGTAGAGGGGCGCGAGGCGGGTGACGTCGGTCACCAGCTCCCCGGTGCGGAGCAGGTGTGCGCCGGTGAGCGTCGTACGCAGGACGTAGAGCACCTTCTTCGCACGCCGCGTCTTCTCGGCCTCCTTCCGCTGGTTCAGCGCGAACCCGCGGTAGTGGTGATGGCTGCGTAACGAGAGGCTCGCGCGCACGAGCGGCTGCAGCTCCGCGAGCAGGGGGGTGCGGATCAGGAGGAGGTCTCCGAGGATCCGCTCGATGAAGTTCCCGTTCCCCTTGAGGATGCCGTGGAGCACCATCCCCAGCTCATGGGACGAATAGTCGAGCTCCACCCCCTCGACGAATTCGATGTGCTCGACCGGCGGGGTCTCCGGTCGAAGGCCCAGCAGCGCGCGCGTCGGTGCGACGTGGATCCCCTTGAGATCGAGGTCACTGTCGGGCGACGGGAACCCGTAGGCATGGGCGCCGGACAGGGCCACGACGATGGGCTCCCGCTCGGCGCCCGCGGCGTCCAGGAAGCGGGTCGCGATGGCGCGCTGGTGCGGGGTCACGAGGTTCGGGTAGCGCGGTGGGGGACCTTCGTCAGTATGGGCGGGGCAGCGGTACTCGGCGCAAGGGACACGCGCGGCAGCGGGGGTCCAGCGATAGGGTGCCGTGGTGGCCAGCCCTTTCCTCACCCGCCCCACCTCCGACTACATCGCCGCGAACGACCTCGCAGTCGCGATCCGCGACGCCTTCCCGTCAGCCCAGGCCACACGCTCGTCATCACCCGACGGCTCGTCGCCACCTGGTTCGAGGCGACGCCCGAGGAGCAGGCGGCGGTGATGGCGCTGGTCAACGCGGCCAAAGTGCAGCTCGACGAGACCCACCACCCTGACGGCTACAACGTCGGCTTCAATGCGGGCGAAGCGGCTGGGCAGACCGTGCCGCACCTCCACGTCCACGTCATCCCGCGCTACCGCGGCGACCGGGCCGACCCACGCGGTGGCGTACGCTGGGTCCTCC
>JAYVAS010000114.1:0-4661 GCA_043750895.1 Pseudomonadota bacterium | reverse complement strand
CCCCCGCCACCCCCTCCACCGACCCCACCGTCACGCCCGGCTCCACCACCAACTCGCCCAACACCGCGCCGTCAGCGTCGTGCCAGTAGACGCCGCCGTCGAAACCGATCGAGACCAACTGTCCGTCGCCGTAGTCGTTGGACTCGCCCAGGACGCCCGTGTAGGCAAGGTCCGGCGGCCGCCACTCCTCCAGCCGCGTCGCTGTGCCCGCCATCGAATCGACCGCGTAGGTGACCACGCGTGAGCCCGCGGCGACGTCCATGCTGTTGTCGAAGATGCGAAACCCCCCGTCCACCCACCGCGGCGCGTGTTGCGGGCCGAACCCATCGTCCCCCACCAACGTCAGGTCGCCCACCTCGCCGCCCACGGCCCAGACCGTGTCCCCGGTGGCGCCGTCGACCGCGAGCACACTCTCCTGGCAATAGAGCGAAAGCAACCAACGGTCGGTGACACCGTCGTAGTCGAGGCCGTTGAGGTGGATCCAATCCGTGGCACCGTTCACGTCGAACAACTCCCAACACCGGTTCTCCACCACCGGGACGTGATCGAAGGCGTTCCACACCGTCGCCTCGGGCCCGTCCGGCCCCACGATCATCACCTGCTCCCCGGCGATCTGCTGCCCGTCCACCTCCTCGTTGACCCAACCCGCCACACCCACCCGCCCGTCGGGCAGCTCCACCACATCGTGGTGGATGTGGGGGGCAGGCCACAACGTGGTGGTGCCGTCCCAGTCGACGAGGCCCACCGCCCCGGCGTCGAGCGAACCGTCCGGCATCCAGTTGGTCACGATGAACACCCCCTGCCCGTCGGCGCGGGGCCGTGCGAAGCCGGCGTAGGTGTTGTCGGGCGGGACCCACCACACCGCCCGTCCATGCCAATCCACCACCTGAACGCTGGCCGAGCCGGTCTCGGCGTTCACGCTGGCGACGAGCAGGTAGGGCGTGGGGGGATCGTCGGGCACCTGGATCTCGGCCACGCTGGCGAGCGCCTCGGGCGGCTTGGCGAGCTCGAGGGTGCGGGTGCCGCGGCCCAGCTCAGCGCCGTCCTCGGCCAGGTTTCGGAGCACGAGGTCCACCATGGTGCCGGCAGGGAGCGGGTAGAGGTCGACGCTGTGGGAGGTCGCCGGGGTGGCGGAGCCCGAGGTGGTGACCGCGGGGTCCTCCGGGAGGGTGGAGACCACCTCGGAGATCACCGGCTCGGCGGTGGACCAGCGCACGTGGACCAGGGTGGGGATGACGTCGTCCACCTCGACCGAGACGTTCTCGGGCAGGACCTCGGGGGAGGCGCAGGCGAGGAGGAGGAGCATCCGGTAGGATAGCGCGGGACGGAGGACTCCGAATGCTCACCCTCCTCACCCTCGCGCTGGCGGCCGACGCCCTCCCGTCCCGCGGGTCCTCCTTCTGGTACCACGACCACGCCAGCCACACCCGGTCCGCGTCCGACTCGACGGCCACGAGATAGGCGTGGCCCCCATCGGAGGCCCCCGCCGCGTCGGTGACCTGCAACACGTCGCGCTCCAACTGGACGCCATCACCTGACACGCAAAACTCCCAGCCCGCGGCGCCGTGCCGGGGACCTCGTCGCGGACGCATGACCAATCCGCCGCACGTCACTCCGGGGGCGTGTATTCGTAGGCGTATCCCCACGGCAAGCCGGCGCCGTATCGGTTGCCGTCCACATACACCCGCTCGATTCCGTAGCGGTCCATGTTGTAATCCACCGAGCCCCACTCAGAGCGAGACTCGGACCAAAGGTAAATCGTCTCTTCGGTCGGCTCACCCGTCGTCGTGTTGTATCCAGTCCACGCGAACCCAACGGAGGTGGTGTACTCGGGGCTCTCCCACATCCGGAGATCCAGCCTGGGCGCCGTGTCCTGAATCTCGTCGCAGTAGGGCCCCTCGAGCACGTAGGAACCACCCTTCACCTCGAAGCTCCACTCGCAGTCCGGACATCCCGCCGGAGCGGGTCCGACGAGATCCTGCACCCGGTAGGCAACACACACCAGAGAGTCCTCAGCCGTCCGCAGCGCCCAGCCGTGGCGCCCACCGGCGAAGCTGAAGTTCGGGCCGACGTCATAGGAACGCACATCCCAGATGTACCCGACCCCGGCGCCGCAGCCGTCATCCACCGTCCCGTTACAATCGTCGTCGATCTCGTTCCCACAGGTCTCCCACAGGTATGCGGGCTTCACGAGGGCGTTTCCGTCGTCGCAGTCACCCTGCGCTTCGCTGTACCCGTCCCCGTCGTCGTCGGTCTCGAAGGGGGTGGGGGTGTCGGCATCGGTGTCGGTGTCGGTATCGGTATCGGTATCGGCGTCGGTATCGGCGGACGCGTCGGGCTTGGAGGCGTCCACGCACCCGAGGACGCTGAGGAATGCCAGAAACGCGACCTTCATCCGAGCCTCCCTTGGGCGTAGCGCACCACGCATGTCCCGGCGACGCCGTCCAACTTGTCGTCCTTGGCGTCGTTGGTCTCCAGCCACACCAGATGTACGGAGCCGTCCGCACCGCGCCACAGCCCGGGCCAGGTGAGCGTCTGGTTACGTGTCTTGTCCGACGCGTAGAACCGGTCGTAGTCTGCGGTGGTGAGCGGCGCTGACCCCACGGCCGCCATCCGACCCACCGCGCCGTCCACGTCCGCAGGCGGGGCAAAGTTCGGGGACTTCCCTTCCCAGACCACCAGGGCGGTGTCCTCGTCGGCCACGATGCTGGGGAAGAACGCGATTCTTCGGTTGGACGCAGAGAAGTCGGAAACCTCAGCCGAGGCGCCAACCCCCGACGAGTCAAACCGGCCGAGGTGGACCGCGTAAATGCCTGGCGTCGCCGTCTGCTCCTGCCACCCCACCAGCACCGTGCCATCGGGGACGATCGCCAACCCCGGGTCCCACGCCGGGGTGGCCCACCCCGCGATGGTCTGCTCGAACGAGCTGGCCGGATTGGGTGCCCCGCTGCTGTCGAGCGCGAACCAGCCGAGACGGGTTTCAGCCCCGTCCGTCACGCGCTCCCCCTGGTACCACGACCACGCCAGCCACACCCGGTCGGCGTCCGACTCCACGGCCACGAGATAGGCGTAGCCCCCATCGGGGGCCCCCGCCGCGTCGGTGACCTGCAACACATCGCCCGCCGCCGGGAGCCAGAGGTAGACGTCCGCCGGTGGGGTGGTCTTCTTGGTCGCGGTCCCCACCGCGGTTCCCACGAACGCCACCCCGGGCTCCACCCCGCCGAGGTAGCACACCGACGGAACGTCGGCCGAGACGGTGCTCGCGCTGGTGACCGGTCCCATGACCACGCTCCACGCTCCCGTACCCGCGTCCCGCTCCAGCTCGAAGGCCACCAGCGTCTTGACCGCGTCGCCCGAGCGGCCAATGCGAACCGCGAACAGGACCCGGCTTCCAACGGCGGCTACCGCGGGACTGCCGTAGACCTCTCGGCTCGACAGCACCCCGAGCGCGTAGAGGTCCAACCACTCCCAAGCCCCCCCAACCCGAACCCGCACCAACACGTCGCCGCCAGACGAGCTGGGACTCCCCTTCTGCATCCACGCGACCACGACGACGCCGGAGCCGTCGTCCAGGGCCGCCACCCAACGAGACTGGTTGAACGCCGGGGTCACCGTACCCTGGTCGAGGGCGGCGCCCGAGGGGGTGGTGGACGCCACCGCTTCGGTGGCATCGAACAAGACCCCGCCTGTCGGGACACCCGGGGCGCCTCTGCCCCAGGTCGCGCGGCTCAACTCCGGCCCAACGCGGGTGTAGGGAGGATGCCATGGGGGCATCGGACGGCTCACCGTCGGACCCGTTGGCAGCGCACCCCCGAATCCGGTGCTCGGCAACCCCGGCCCCACCCGGGTGTAGGGCGGATGCCATCGCGTCATCGGACGGCGGATAAACACGATCAGACCGACGTGAGCTCGATCACCCCGCCCACCCGGGCCCAGGCTGTGACGGAATTGCCGCCTTTCACCAGCCACCCCGGGCGCACGTACCGGTACCGATTGCAGTTGGTCAGGATGTCCGCCACCACCCCGGTAGGCGGCGGATAGAATTGGTCGGCCACCATGTTCTGGCCGACGGCCACGACGACGGCGTTGGTGCCCTCCAGGTCGTCCGAGAACTGGAGGGCGGCCTGGACCTCGCAGTTCGCGCTCTTCCCGCGCATGTCCGACTCGGCTCGCGCCGACTTGTAGCCGAAGGGAGAGACGAAGTCCCCCGCGGGTACGAAGACGGCGGTGAGAGAGTTGTGGATGACCGTGGACCATGCCAGCGAGAACCGGAACAGACGCATGTTGTACGCCAAGAATGAAGAGGATGTAGAAAGCCTACCCCCCCCCCAAGAATTTGCAAGGGGAAGTTTCAGGTTTTTCGGACCACCCGTCTCGCCCCCACTCCACCCCTCACGAACAGTTCGGATAGCCCGAGAGGGAGGACTCCGAATGCTCACCCTCCTCACCCTCGCGCTGGCGGCCGACGCCCCTCCCGACTCGGACATCTTCCTCGCCGATCTCGACCTCGCCCGCGGCACCGTCGGCGTCCCCAAGAACATCACCGCGCGGCCCGGCTACGACAACCAACCCGCGTTCCTGCCCGACGGCAGCGCGCTGCTCTACGTGGCCGACGTGGACGGTCCGACCGACGTGTTCCGGTACACGCTCGCCACCGGGGT
>JAYVAS010000113.1:0-5723 GCA_043750895.1 Pseudomonadota bacterium | reverse complement strand
CCGTCCTCGAGCCGGAGCACCGCCGAGAGGACCTCCTGGGTCGGCTCGCCGCCGATGAGATTCCAGGTCCGGCCGCCGTCGTCGCTGCGGCCGAGGAGGGAGTTCTGGTTGGGCGTGGAGACCACGAACCAGGGGGCGGAGGCGTCAAGGGCGGGCGGCGCGGCGACGCTCGATATCGGGTCGTGGGGGAGATGAGCCCAGGCGATGACGGATATCAGGAGCATACCGCTCTACGATAACCGCGCTTGTACGCACGAGGGAAGTGCCTCGCCGATGCCGCGGAACTAGCGCGCGAAGTGTCGCGCGCGGAGCCGAGCGAGGGCGGCGTCGTGGGGCCAGGTCTGTTCGGCCCGGGCGAGGGTCTCGGCGGCCGCGACCTCCAGGCCGGCGGCCATCTGGGTGTCGATGCGCACCTCCACCTCGGCGACCGTGGCGGGGAAGTCCCCGTCCAACAGCCGGGTGAGGCGGCGAACCTCGGCGGGGCGGGTCCCGAGGGCGCGCACCTGCGCGAGGCAGGTCCGGGCCAGCTCGGTGCGCCCGCGCTGCACCGCGATGTCGGCCAGGGAGACGAGGCCGTCGGCGTTGCCGGTGACCAGCGCCAGGGCCTCCGCTTCGATGGCGGCGCGCTCGACCGCGGTGGTGGCGACGGCGAGGCGGCCCATCACCCGCCGGGACTTGGCGGTGCTCTGGTTCCGGTAGATGAACGGCGAGAACAACAGCGCGGCGATGACCACCGCCACCGGGGCGTGCCACGGCTCGAGGTGCACCCCGACCAGGCGGAGCACCGTGTCGAGGATGCCGGTCAGGCCGCCGGAAGGACCGTTCAAGGGCCTACTTCGCGACCGACGAGTCCTGGTGCTCGCTCGGCTGGTGGATGATGCGGGGCGGGTTGAACCGCGCCCAGAGACGGTCGCCGACCTCCCTCACCCGCTCCATCCCCAGGAACACCACGGGGACGACCAGCAGGGTGAGCACCGTCGACGAAATGACGCCGCCGATCACGGCGATGCCCATCGGGGCCCGGAACTCCGCGCCCATGCCGGTGGCGAGCGCGGTGGGGAGCATCCCCAGGGTCATGGCCATCGACGTCATCAGGATCGGGCGGAGGCGACGGGGGCCGGCGTAGCGCAGCGCGTCGATGGCCGAGGCACCGTCCCGCATGGCGGCCAGCGTGCCGTCCACCAGCAGGATCGCGTTCTTGGTGACCAGCCCCATCAGCAGGATGATGCCGATGAGCGAGCCCATGGACACCGAGTTGCCGGTCATCGCGAGCCCCAGCACCGCCCCGACCATGGCCAGCGGCACCGAGACCATCAGCGTCCACGGGTGCAGGAAGCTCTCGAACTGGCTCGCGAGCACCATGAAGATGAACAGGAACGCGACCCCGACCGCCATGCCGAAGGCGGCGAAGGTGTCGTTCATGTCGCGGGCCTGCCCGTCGAGGGTGATGAAGTACCCGCTGGCGAGGGGCTCGGCTTCGAGTCGGGCGTAGAAGCCCTCGAGGAGCGGGCCGAGCTGCGATCCGTTGGCCACCTGGGAGGAGACCGTCACCGACCGCATCCGGTTGTTGTGGTTGATCTCGGAGGCGCCGACGCCCATCTCGATCTTGGCGACGTCGCCGAGCTGGATCATGCCGCGGGGGCTGGGGACGGGGAGGGCGCGAATGGCGTCGACGTCGTTCCGGTAGCGGGGCGCCGCCCGGACCCGGATCTCGGCCTCCGGGCCGCCATCGCGGAGGGTGCCGACGATGTTGCCTTCGACCATCATCCGGGCCGTCGATCCGACCAGCCCGGCGGGGGCGCCGCGGTCGCTGGCGACGGCACGATCGATGTCGATGTGCAGCTCCGGCTTGCCGGGGTTCACGTTGGTGCGGACGTCGGAGCTGCCCGGCGTGGCTTCGAGGAGGCGCTTGACGTGGTTGGCCTGCTCGATGAGGCCCTTCATGTCGTTGCCCTGGACGATGAGCATGAGCGGCGGCCAGTCGCCGAGGCCCTCGATGACGCCGGGCTCGGAGAGCGTGCTCTCGGCGGTCGCGACCTGACCGAGCACGCCGCGGATCTGCTCCTCGTACCAGGACAGCGGGTGGTCCCGCTCTTCCTTGGGCTGGAGCCGCACGCGGAAGCGGGAGCGCTGGCTCTGGTCCTCGTGGCCGATGATGGTGTAGACGCGGGTGACCCCGGGGATGGCGAGGATCTGCGCCTCCAGCGGGCGCGACATCGCGTCGGTGGTCTCGATGGAGGTGCCGACGGGCAGGCGCACGTCGCCCAGGATCTCTCCGCGGTCCTGCTTGGGCATGAACTCCCCGGGGATCGCCGCCGCGATGCCGGCGGTGCCCGCGAGGATGAGGATCGAGGCGCCGACGGTGATCCAGGGGTGCGCGAGCACCCAGTCGAGCATGCGTCGGTACCCGTCGTCCACCTGGTCCAGGAACCGGGAGATCGCGCCGACCACGCCCTTGCGCGGCCCGTGGTCGTGGGCCCGGGAGAACCGCGAGGAGAGCATGGGGTCGAGGGTGAAGGCGACGAAGAGGGAGATGAGCACCGCGACGGCGATGGTGAGGCCGAACTGCTTGAAGAACTGGCCCACGATGCCGGACATGAACGCGACGGGGACGAACACCGCCACCAGCGACATGGTGGTCGCGAGCACCGCCAGGGCGATCTCCCGGGTGCCGCGGGACGCCGCTTCCATCGGGGTGTCCCCCGCTTCGAGGCGGCGGGTGATCGACTCGCGCACGACCACCGCGTCGTCGATGAGCAGGCCGATGGCGAGGCTCATCGCCAGGAGCGTCATGGTGTTGATGGAGAAGCCCATCAGGTCCATGGCGAGGAAGGTGCCGATGATGGAGGTCGGCAGGGCCAACGCCGAGATCAGCGTGCCGCGCAGGTCGAGCAGGAAGAAGAGGATGACGGCGACGGCCATCGCGCCACCGAAGTAGATGGCGATCCAGACCTCGTCGGCGTTGGTGCGGATCTCCACCGAGGTGTCGGAGATGACGTCGAAGCTGGCCCCGTGGCCCAGGGTGGGCACGACCTCGGCCAGCTTCGCGGCGATGTTCTCGGCGACGGCGACGGTGTTCGCCCCGGACTTCTTGATGATCTCCAGCGAGACCGCGTCTCTCCCGTTGTTGCGCACGTAGCGGGTGGGGGTGGCGTGGGCGTCCGACACCTCGGCGACCTCGCCGAGGCGCACCTGGCGGCCGTCCTGGGTCATGCTGACCACGGTGCTGCGCAGATCGTCGACCGAGCGGTACTGACCGTCGGCGCGGACGCCGATGGCGTAGCCGTGGGCGTCGAACTGCCCGACGGGGAGGGAGATGTTCTCCCAGCCGATACGCTCGGCGATCGACGAGGCCGGGATCTGCAGGGCGGCGAGGCGGTCGAGGTCCAGGTCGACCGTGATCTCGCGGTCCTGACCGCCGACCACGTTGACCGAACCGACGCCGTCCACCTGCTCCAGGAACGGCTTCAGGCGGGAGTCCGCCAGCTCGCGGGTGAAGTTGACGTCCCCGTCGGTGGCGAGGGTGGCGACGAAGATCGGCAGGGCGCCGATGTCGATCTGCTGGATGGAGGGGTCTTCCGCGCCCGCGGGGAGCTTCTTCTTGGCGACGCCGACGCGGTCGCGGACCTGGTTGGTGGCCGCCTCGAGATCGGTCCCCATCTTGAACTGGATCACCATCATCGACACGGAGTCGCGGGTGAAGCTCTGCATCTTGTCGATGCCGGAGATCCCGCCGACCGAGTCTTCCAGCGGCGTGGTGATGTCCCGCTCGATGTCCTCGGGGCTGGCCCCCGGGTAGATCGTCTGTACCAGCAGGATCGGGAAGTCGACCGGGGGGTAGAGGTCGGTCGGGAGGCGCCCGAGCGACAACAGCCCCATGACGATGATCGCGAACGACATCATCGTCGTGAAGACGGGGCGTCGGATCGAGAGGTCGGAGAGGCTCATCGACTACTCCTGGCCCATGGTGATGGGCGGATCGAGCACGATGTCGTCGCTGGCGCTGAGGCGGCCCTGGACGACGGCGACGCCGCCCTCGTCGGCGAGGATGGCGACGGGGACGCGGGTGGGGATGGCGGTGGGGCCGGCCGAGACGAACACGGAGAAGTCGGGGCGGGCGACGATGGCCGAGCGGGGGACCGACCAGCCCTCGAGCTCGTCGGGGGCCACCACGGTGACGCGGGCGAAGGCGTGCGCCCTCAGCGAGGGATCGGGGCTCGGGACCTCGACCTCGACCGGGAGGCGCCGGGTGGCGGGGTCGAGCGAGGGGATCACGCGGGTGATCCGGGCCGGGAAGCCGCCGGTGGCGCCCGGGGTGCCGGAGAGCACGGTCGCCGTCTGGCCGGCCGCCAACCAGCCCGCGGACTCCGGCGCCGTGGCCTTGATCTGGAGCGAGGAGAGGTCTTCGATGACGAAGAGGGGGGTACCGGCCCCGATCATCATGCCGACGTTGTCGGGGCCGTTGGTGATGATGCCGCCGATAGGGGCCCGCAGCGTGTGCTTGTCCAGGTTGGTCTTGGCCATCTGGACGGCCGCCGCCGCCTGATCGACCCCGGCGCGGGCCTGCTTGATGCCGGCCTCGGCGTCGGAGAAGGCCTGCTCGGCCAGCGCTCCCGCTTCTTTGAGCTTGGTGGCGCGCGCGTAGGAGGCTTCCCCGCCGGCGAGCTGGGCCTGGGCGCCGGTGAGCGCGGCCTGCGCCTGCGCGAGCTGGGAGAGGGCGAGCGCCGCGTCGAGGCGGGCGATGGCGTCGCCTTTGTTGACGGTCGTGCCGCGCGCGGCCACCAGGGTGACGAGCCGACCGGGGACGTCGAAGCCGAGCTGCACCGCGGCGACCGGCTCCAGCGAACCGGTGAGCTCGATGGAGGGCCGATGCCGCGCCGGCGTGGGGTTGGCCGTGCGCAAGCTAGGCGCCACGGCCGCGCTGGCGGTGGCGGTGGTCGCCCCCGGTTCGGAGGTGCAGGCGAGGAGGGCGAGGATCAACGGGAGCATCAGGAAGCTTCCTGACTGACCGAACGGTCAGTTATGGCGGGGGGGCGGGCGGCGAGGCCGTCCACCATGAGGGCGTCGACGGTGCGGGCCCAGGCGTCGAAATCGGGGCGGTGGGGGAGGCGGGTCATCCGGCGGGCCAGCTGGAGGTACATGCCGAGGACCAGCTCGGAGACGAGGTCGGGGTCGAGGTCGGCGCGGAACGCACCGCTGCACATCGGCACCTGGAACTGCGCCGAGAGCATCGCGCGGGCCATGTCCATCAGCCGGGACACCAGCGCGACCCGCTCGCCGCTGCCCTGCTCGAGGATGCAGCGCAGCACGTCCCGGTGGCGCCACATCGCGTTGAGCGCGCGGACGGTGTGCGTGTGCTCGAGGGCGGCGAAGGCGGCGGCGCGCGGGGTGTGGTCCCGCCAATCCTCCGGGGCCATGCTCCCCACGGCCTCTTCGAGCTCGCGGTGGGCCTCGTGGCGCTGCACCGTGAGGTCGGCGACCACCGCGAAGAAGCCCTGCACCAGCTCCTCGAAGGCGGCGTCCTTGCTGGAGAAGTGAAGGTAGAAGGAGCCCTTCGAGACCCCGGCGGCCTTCGCGATGTCCTCGATGCGGGCGGCGTCCACCCCCACCTCGGCGAACGCGGAGCGGGCCGCGTTCAGGAGGTTCTTGCGAGCGTCGGGGTCTGCCTTCCTGGCCATGGTATTGTTGAACCGCCGGTCAGTTATTCACGCGGCGGGCGGGCG
>JAYVAS010000112.1:0-15746 GCA_043750895.1 Pseudomonadota bacterium | reverse complement strand
AGCGCCCAGGCCGCCGCAAGCCCCGTCGCAGCCCAGTCGATCCGGGCCTCGTGGAGGCCCTCGCCGAGGGCGCTGAGCGCTGCGGGGCCCGTTCGCGCCGCGAGGTGGTAGCGCGCCAGGTGGTGCTCGCTGAACCGGTACTGCTGCGCCCAAGCGTCGAGCAGCAGCGCTGGTGCGCGCGGGCGAACGTGTGTCGCCCTGTCGCCGCGAGCCAGCAGGTCGTCCGCGAGCATCCGTCCGACGACCTTGCTCACGAACCCAGCGCTCAGCCGCGTCGCGGCCGTGAGCTCCCCCTGGGTCCACCAGCGGTTCGGATCCACCAGCATGAGGCGGGTGATCCGGGCGGCCTTCGGTGAGAACACCGTCGAGGGGCGCCCCGCGGTCGCGAACCGGTTCGGTTTGCCTTCCACGAGGATGCGGAGGCCCGGCGCGTGGATGTCGGCGTTGCCAGACAGGTCCAGCCAGGAGAGCCCGCGAGCATGGAGCCATTCCCTGGCCTTCGGGCCGGCGTGCGGGACGACGATGAGGGGCAGGGCGCCGCTGGCGCTTTGTAGCGCGACGCTCGCTCGCTCCAGCGAAGGCACGTCGTCCCGGCCTTTCACGGCGCAGACGAAGCGTTGCCCAGCGGCGTCGACGAGGAGGTCTGTGCCGTCGTCGTTGTGCGGGCGCTCGACACGGACATCCGCGGTCGGCAGCCCCATCCAGCTGGCGAGGAGGGCGGGGACTTCGCGGGCGGCGATGGCGTCGGCGTGCTGCACCTTCTCTCTATAGCACCATGTTCCTCGCGCGGAAACAGCGGCTATTTAGGAAAGTCGCACCGTGCACGCTGCGCCCGCCCCGCGGGGGCGGTCAGCGTCCGCCCGGCTGCGGCCACTCGCCGACGATGTCGCAGCCGCTGTCGAGGAGCCGAAACGCCACAAGATTGCCGGGCCGCCCCACCGCGTGGAGCCCGATGCAGCGCACTCCGGCGACCTCGACGTCCACGCGCTGATGGTGGTGCCCGAAGAAGCAGATCGCGGGCTTCACCCGTGCGACGGCCTCCATGAGCCCCGCCGCGTCGCTCACATAGGGTTGGACCTCGCCGCTCGGAAAGCGCCTCCCGAGCTTCGTTCCGGCAGGGGCGTCGTGGAGAAGGAGGACGTCCACGCACCCGTCCCGACCTACCTGCTCCGCCTGCTCGCGGGTGTAGTGCCGCCGCGCTCCGCCCTGGAGCTCGCGCGTCGGAAGCTCGTAGTCGCGGGGGCCGTAGCACCCGCCGATCCCTGCCACGCGAATGCCGTCGGCGATCACCCGGGAGCCGCCGCTTGGCAGGAAATTCAGACCAGGCAGCACGTCCCGCCCTTCGTGTTTCGCGAGGAACTCCAAATCCTCGTGATTTCCAGCGATGAACGTGGTGCTCCGAGGGGCCGGGCGCTCTGCGCTCCGCCATGCCGCGAAGTCGCCCGCGCCGTCGTGTGACCGAGTCGCCCGATCGATGCGCTCGGGGTCGGGCCACACGCCGAAGTCTCCGACGTGGAGAACGTGGTCGAACGGGGACCCCAGCGCCGTCTCGAACGCCAACACGTCGGCGTAGAACCGGTCCAGAGCACCGTGGATGTCACCACCGGCGCAGAGCAGCATGGGCGCGCGTGTTGCCATTGGTGTGGCCTGGTGTGGCCTATTTCTCCTCGACCCAAACGGACCAGAGGTCCACGCCGTCGAGGCGCGGCCCCTGCCACGGAAGTCCAGCCGGAGTGATCCCGGAGCCCTTGCCAAAGGCGCGCGTGAACTGGGTCAGATCCCAGTTTCCGGAGCGCCGATCCCGCTTGTTCATGAAGCTGTGCACGAGCAGGATCGCCGTGAGGCAGCCTTCGTCGCGAGCCGTCCTCCATGCCGCGTACGCGCGGTGGACCAGCTGGTAGCGCAGTTCGCCGAATCCGGGCGCCTCAGAGTCGAGTCCGAGGGCGTGCGCCATCTCACGGACGCGGTCGAGCCGATTCAGGGCCGCTCGCTCACCCTTGCCCTGCGTGAGCCACTCCGAAACCAGGGGCCCGAAGCCCTCGTCGACCTTCCCCTCCACCGCGATGACGATCGGGTTGCGGTCGTCGTCTTCGGCGAAGACCATGATGTCGGTGCAGCTGGCCTTCCCAAGCCCGGGGACCGCACACGGATGCTCGACGATCGCCCGCCGCATGCGCAGGTCAGAGAAGCGCGGGCTGTGCGCGAATCGGTCGAGTACAGCCTCGGGAAAGCCCTCGGCCCCGCTCCAGCGCTGCGCCAGGAGCATCGCCGAACGTCCCTCTCGCCAATGCTCGGCCGGGTGGAGCGCCTGCCAGTCCGCCAGCGTGCGGAGCGGCTGGTCATCGGATCCGAAGAACACCGGGGCGGAGTCCAAAGCGACCTCAGCGAGGTGCCGATGGCCGCGGAGAAGGTCCACCCAACGGAGGGCGGTGCTGCCGCGGTTCACCACGAGGAGCTCGATGTTCCCCTTGGCGTCGATGTCGATGGTGGTCTTCAGCATGCGACCCCGGACGTAGTCGAGGTACACGTGCAGGCCACCGCGTCGGTAGTGGAGGTGCGCGAGGAGATCCGCAGCCGTCCAGCGGTCCTGGTCGCCGGCGTAGTCGATGTCGGACATGCCGGCGGGGCGCGCCTCGCCGAACGACAGGCCGGTGAGCGCGAGCAGCAGCGCGACCGCCCCGTCTTCGAGGTCCTCAGGATCGGCGCGCAGACGAAGACGCACGGAGCCTGCGGGCGCGAGCGCGTCCTCCTCTACAGAGACGACCTCGAAGGAGATGAGCGTCGCGCGGCGGAGGAGGTCAGCTTCGGTTTCGGTCACCGGGAAAGCTACCCCGCTCGGTGGTGAACTCACCACGATCGGGCCGGAGCTCACCACGATCGGGCCGGAGCTCACTACGATCCGCCGCGGAGGTCACCACGATCCACTCCAACTCGGTGCGGGCAACTGGGCGGCGATCTGTTCCGAACCCCTTGCTACCCACGTCCAGCCCCTTGCCGTCGGCCGTCAACCCGTTGCTATCCGCGCCCGCATGGGGAGCACGATGGCTCACTGCGCACGCGGGGCCGATCGAGCAGTGTGGGCGCGGCACCAACCGCGTCGTCGCGATGGGCTTGGGCCCGGGGAGAGCCGCGGCCAGAGTCGCGGCCAGAGTCGCGGCCCGACTCCGCCTCCGGGCTGTAGTCGCGAATCGTGTGCACGAACCGGGATGCGCGCGCCTTTCTCGGGCTGGAGCGGCCGACGAGGATTCGGGGGCTCGTGCAGGGGCGTCGTGCGTATCCGGGGTGCCATCGGGGTAGGCTGTTGCGCCCATGATCCGCCGCGACGCCAACCGCATCGCGCTGCGAGCAACCCGCAGCATCCTCGCCGCCGCGCACGACTTTTCCTTCGAACTGTCCGGCACGTCGATCGCCGTGAAGTGCACGCCGCAGCCGGCGCCGAAGTGGCCCCGCCCTCTCCAAGGCCTCGATGAGGCCGCGGACGCGCCCTGGCCGACGCCGATCACCATCGAGGCGTCGTGGGAGGGCGGCTCCTCCCGGCTTGTCGCGCTCTGCGATTTCTGGCGGCGAACCGACGAGTGGGGTGCGCGCCGAGACGATCGACGACCTTGTCATGGGCATCGTCCGCGACGCCGCCCGCGACCCGAAGCTCATTCAGGACGCCGTGGCCGAGGCGAACCGCATGGCTCGGGAACAGGTCGACCCGCTGCGGAAGCGGGTTGAGCAGCTCCGCCGGGAACTGACCGAGGCCGAGGACCAGGCCGCCCGCGTCCTCGCTCAGATCCTCTCCGCCGGCATCGCCGCCAGCGCCACGGCCATGCGGCTGCTCGCCGACGCCGAGGACCGTCAGTCGAAGCTGCGCACCTCCCTCGCCCAGGCCGAGGGGGAGCTGGCCACGCGCGAGACCCAGCACCTCGACCACGAGGCGATGATCGCCGCCATCCAGGGCTTCGATGTCGCCTTCGAGCACCTCACGCTCGCGGAGAAGCGCGAGTTCATGCAGCTCATGTGCAAGCACGTCGAGCTTCACCCCGACCACGTCGTCGTCGAGCTGTACGAGGGCCGGACGGCGACGCGCTACCTGACCGGGAACAAGCGCCTCCAGAACGGGGGCGGCGGTGTTCCCGGTGGTGGGGGTGACGTTCCCGGTGGTGTTCCCGGTGAACACAAAGACCGGGAACAAAAGCAGCGAACCCCGGAGCATGGCCCGGGGTTCGTGTCCGTCAGCGAATGGCTCCCGCTGCTGTACGTAACTCGAACAATCTGCCACATGCCCGAGCCGGAGACGCTGACGTTGTACGGGGTTCTACCGAAGGTTTTGCCGACTGGCGGGGAGCACTCGGAGGCCCGCTGAAGGGCTCAGACCGCCTTCGTTCGAGTTTCGTACAGGAGCGGGTAGGCCAGAAGTTGTTCGGAGGCTGGCGAGCGCTGTCGTCGGGCCGGGGCTCGTTGCGGTCGCTTCCCCGAACTTGGTCGGACGCCGCCACACGGCGCGCTGACCTCGCGTCCACGCGACTGGCCGAGGTCTGGGTCGTAGCGAGGGGACAGCGCGCTCGAGTCGTCGGGCGCGCCGCGCAAGGTGGCCTGCGCATCAGCGGCGGCGAAGGCGGCTTCACGGAGCGGACGATCTCCGTCCCTGATCTTGGATGGGCGCTGGCTGCGGAGACGGACGTTCGCGCGAAGGCGCCCTCCTCGACGAGGCGCGCGTCAAACGGATCCGCTACCTCGATGGCACCCCGAAGGGCGCCACGCGATGGATCGACATGGGGTGGGCGCTGGCAATCATCGATGCGTCGCGAGCCGTACCCGACGAGTCATGACGACGGTTCGTCAGCGACCGTCGACGTCGCCGCGGGCGCACCCAGTGGTCGCTCGCCGCGGATACCGGCCCACAGGTCCTCCAAGGTGAACGGAGCGACGCCCGGGATCAGCCGCTCACCCGACATGTGGTCCTCCAAGGTCTCCCAAAGATCATCGGCGAGCCAGGCAGCACGGAGTCCACCTGGAATCACGGGCACGTCGAACGGGTTTCGCGGGCGCTCAGGCCACGGTTGTTGGCGCCCCTTCAGGCGGTGGAGCAACGCCATCGCGACGACCTTAATTTCCCCTTGCGACATGGGCCGGCGGTCCGGCTTCCACACGAATTCCTTGTTGGAGAAAGACCATTCCCGACGTTTGGTAAAGTTTGAGTAATCTCCGGCGCACCTGAAGATATACGGAAGTCTCTCATGCGCCGGGAGGTGCTCCAAGTTCATCCACGGCGTGCGGTCACGATCGGTGCTGTCCGGTTCGCCCTCCATGTCGAGCTGTAGCGCCCGGTGGAGAAGTGCGCCGATAGTGGTCACTCCATCCGTGGCAACGCCGAGGCACTCCGGACTTCGCCCCGACTGGCACCGGTGCAGGGCGTTCGACACCTCACGGCCCTGCTCCCACCTACGTACCACCCAGTACACATCGCGCCGGAAACCCACGTCCCCCCATGGATCCCCCACGGGAAAGTAGCAGTCCACAAACTTGAAGAACAGAGGCGCCTCCACCACGCCGTGCGCCCGGCACCGCCAAGCGAAGTCGACTGAGGCGCGTGACGCGGGGAACGCCGGATCAGCAGAGGTCCACCCCATCGTGCGGGCGAATCCGTCGCCAGTCACGTCCGCTTCCACCCAAGGCACGCCCGCGGTGAACAACTCGGCCGCCTTCGCCTCGTCGACGGCGTTGTGGTGAACGATCTCGATCGCGAGCACCGTGTCCCCCTGCGCGTCCACGAGCTTGATGTCCGGCCGCCGGGTGGTGAGGCTGTCACGCTTCTCCTCGACCACCCCGACCCATTCGCCGAATGCGTGCCTGTCGCTCTCGGCGCAGCGAAAGAGATCGGGGGGGTCGCGCAGGCGGCCGCCGTCCTCACCGCAGCGAACCGGCAGCCCGAGCGCGGATCGACCGTGTGCGTCGAGCTTGCGCAGCTCGCTCGCAAGGTGGTGCTTGGCCTCCAGGTGGAGGTGGCCCTCTTCAGTGAGCGCCCAGCAGTCGGATCGGGACGCATGGGCGAAGTGCGGGCGACGAACGCTCCCAAGTCGGGGACGCACCTTGTCGTTGCATGCCGGACAACCGTAGAGCGGTCGCGGCGCGTGTGACCCGCGGAGGTGCAGGAGGTCCTCGATGTGGACGAGCGTGCGGCCGTCCTCGGCAACGCGGATTCCGACTTCGGCGCGATGGGGTCGCTTCGCTGGCATCGGTGAAAGGTATCGCGGCGGACACGGCGGACACGGCGGCTACGGGCGGCGCCGCGGGCGTGGAACCAGGAAGGCCCGCCCGCCATGCCGAAATCGCCGATCACCCCCGCCTCGCCCCCCTCACCCGCGACCCACTCGTCGCGCTCGCAGAGCTTCGGGGCCTGGTGGCAGCCCACGACCCCGCGTTCGTGCGAAGGACGTCAGCGTGGCGTGGGTGGAGCTCGCGTCACTCTACTGGGGCACTCGGGTGCCGACCGGCGACGCAGGGGCGAGCATCAGGACGTGGATCGCGGAGAACATCCACGGATAGGTGAAGCCGTCGAAGTGATACACGCCGATACATTCGTCGGATTTATCAGCGGAGGCAGGAGCGCCAGCATGCTGGAGAAGATTGAGATCAAGGTGCCGATCGAGCGCGTGGAGCCCACGTTACCCCGGTACGTCGTGGTCCCCTCGAAGATCATCGCCGCTTGGGAACTCCAGCGGACGACCGAGGTGGACATCGAGGTCAACGGGAAGCCGGGTGGCCGGCGACGGCTTCGGCGGTGGGACGAGGCGCGTTGGTACGTCCAGCTCCCGGAGCCGGTGTGCGAGGAGCTCGGCGTGGACACGGGGAGGGTCGTCACGATCGCGGTGCGCCTTGCCGTCCACGACCTCCCCGGCGAACTCCTCCTCGTCATCGCCGAGCACCCGGACGCGCAGGCGCGGTGGGACAACCTCACGGCGCCGGAACAGCACAATCTGAGGGTTCAGGTCGACGCCGGCCAGCTTCCGAAGACCCGGTGGGAACGCGCCGCGAGGGCGCTCGGGGTCGAGGCCCCTGTTCCCGAGGGGCTCGTGAAGGCGTCGAAGAACCGCGCGCGCCAGCCCCTTCGTGTCGTGCTCCACCCCACGCCGGAGACTCCAGAAAGCCTCGCGGCCTGGGATGAGGCCCTTGACGTCGTAGCGGACGCCATCGCCGACCACATCATCTACAAGTCTTGGAAGGAGGTGATGATCGAGAACGGGCGCGATCCGTCGGATCGCGACATCGTACCTATGAACCTCTTCGCCGAGTGGGAGGCCGAGTACGATCCGCAGTCTGGGAAGAGCCGGAAGAAAGGCCAGAAGCGGAGAGACACGCTGTAGCGCCCCGTGCTCAGGGAGGCGCGTGCTACGTGGTCGGGGTGCCGCCGCTTCGTCTCGGAACCTGGAACCTGGAGTACGCGGCCGGCGCAGCGAAGAACGTGGCGCGTCTCGCGCGCCTGCGCGCCGAGGATGCCGACGTCTGGGTGCTGACGGAGACCCACGACCAGCTGGACCTCGCAGCAACCCACGTCCCCGTGTCGACGGTGCAGCGGCCGACTGGGCGCACGGGTGGTCGCTGGGCGACGATCTGGACCCGCTGGCCGGTCTTGGAGCGTCTTCCGGTCGAGGACCCCCTCCGCACCGTGGCGGCGCTCCTGGAGAGTCCGGTCGGCCCGCTGGTCGTTTACGGCACCGTCCTGCCGTGGGGGACGGACCCGGGGCCGACCGGGAAGGCCCGCGGCTGGTCGGAGATGGACCGGGTTCTCCCGCTGCAAGTCGGTGAATGGCGGCGGCTTCGGGAGCGGTTCCCTGACGCGCCGTTGGTCGTCGCCGGCGACCTCAACATGAACCTCGGAGGCAAGCACTACTACGGCACGGCGAGCTGCCGAAAGGTGCTGCGCGAGGGGCTTGCCGATGTCGGCCTCGCCTGCGCCACCGAGACCGACCGTGTGCCGGCCGGGGCGCTCCGGCACCCGCACATCGACCACGTCGTGGTGCCCTCGGCGTGGGTGCCGCGCTCACGGGTGGTGTCGGCATGGGAGGGCACCACGGCGGACGGCGCGAGGTTGAGCGACCACAGTGGGCTTGTGCTGGAGGTCGGGTCCGAGCCGTGACGGCTGGTCCTCTCGCTACGCTCGTGATGTGGTCTCGACGAAGGCTCTCCCCGACCCGGTGACGACGACGACCGGCACCGCATGTGTGGAGCAGGTACGCCTGATTTTCTGTGTCGCCGAGTGGCCGTTGAACCTCGATAGAATGACGACACGGGTGATCGACCCCGCCTTGATCGCCGCTTCGAGGCGCCGGAGCTCACCGTTCCCTCCATCCCGCGGCGCCCGGAAGATCACCACGTCGCCGAGGGCGTCCCAGCGCTCCGGGTGGCGCCCGTCGCCGCCGACAACCGCAGTCCGACCAAGGGCTACCATGCGTACTTCCCACCGCGCTCCTCGAACTTCGGCAGGGAGAACCCGACCTGAGCGAGCGCCGCCTGCACGCCGACCTCAAGGATGGGCGCGCTGTAGACGTGCTCGCCCGTGGCGTTGCCGAAGAAGCGACCAAGCGGGTCGACCATCGCGTACGACCCCATCATCGCCGCGTTGTCTTCGACCACCGGAGCGAACCCCTCGAAGCCAAGGTGTTGGTGGCGATCGACGAAGGCCGCGAACTGCGCCGGGGACAGGAGCAGCTTCTCGACACTCCCGCTGTTCTGGCCCTTGATCGGGAGTACCTGGAAGACCTTCCACCGCTCAGGCTGGACCCGCCGCACGAAGTCGCTCATGTCCTCCAGCCAACTCGCCGAGGTGACGACGGTGTTCAGCTTCACCCGAACACCGAGGCTTCGAAGGAGGTCGGCGTGGCCGATGGTGCGCTGGACGTGATCGCCGCGACCTCGGCCGAGACCGTGCTGGACGACCTCGACGCCGCTGTCGGCGGAGAGACCCACCCAATCGAGCGCCGCCGCGTGCCCCTCGAGTAGACGGATGAGCTTGGCTCCGTTCGTCACGATGCTGGTCGTGAACCCCAGCGCCTTGGAGTGTTGGATCGCGGGGCCGATCTCGCGGTAGAGGGTGGGCTCACCACCGGCGAAGTTGATCTTGTCGACGCCCGCAGCGCGCAGTGCGTCGATGACGCGACGCACCTCGGCGAAGCTGATCTGCCCGTCCACGTCGCGGAAAGTCGCGAAGCAGAACGCACACCTGTCGTTGCACGGCTTGTAGAGGTGGAAGTTGACGGATTCGAGCAGCATGGGAGACTCCTGGCAGTGGCCGGATGCCACCACTCACTCCCGATAGGCGGCTCGCTATGAGCGGTTTTCCGCCTCGCTCAGAAATAGGCATCCCGCGACCATAGTGGCGGAGCTCATGCTCGTGCCCATCGTGTCCGCTTGGGCGTCGGCGACCACGAGCAGCAACGGCAGGTCGCCCTCCTCGACGCGCCATCCGGCACCCGGCAAGACACCTTCACCTGCTCGCGTGGCGTACCAGATCGCGGCATGGCGCCCGCTGGCAACGTGCAGCACCTCGCCCGCGCGGGTGCGCTGAATCGCGCGTTGCCCCCATGAAATCGTTAGACCTTGGCGAGGCGGCGACTCGCGGAGCAGCGCCGTCAGTTCGGGTTGGCGCATCGTCAGCGCGGGCCCGGGTGGCGACGTCGATGCGGTCCGCCGCAGGGCGCGGCCAAGGGCGAGGAGCCGCTCGGCGAGCCATGGCTGGTCGCGGACGCCCTCCGCCACGTCGTCGAGCGTGGTGCGCCGTCGGATCGCCTTGTTCCACTGCTGCTCCGCGTCAGGCTGCGCGAGCAGGTCCAGCCAGGCGCTCTCGTCGCCCCCGCCTCGCAGCATCTCGTCCAATTCTACCAGGCCCTTGGGCATCAGATCTCTCGCGGAAGGGCGGCCAGGCGACCCGCCAGGTTGTGGTCTTCGATCCGGTAGGCGTTCAGCAGCCCGGCGCGAAGGCCGGCACGGAGCACCGCGCCATCTGCGTCGCGCTCACCAACGGTCGCTTCCGCCGCGTCGAGTACCCGGTGAATCAGCAGAAGAATCCCGGCGTGGCGCTCGCGCTGAGCCTCACGAGTGGTCGCGAGCCCCAGCCGGCGAGCCACTTCGTCGTCGAGGACGCGAAACGGAGGTGAGTCGGCGCAGGGGGAGAACCAGGTCTCCACGCAGGCGCGAGTGGTGACGGGACCCGCGGTCGGGACGAGGTTCCCGAAGAGGGCGGAAAATCGGAAGAGAGCGTCGGCCGTGAAGAACGAGTGGTCCTTGCCGGAGACGCCGGCGGGCACCGCCGGGCCTGGGACTTCCCAGCCAAACCACGCCGCCCTCATCGCCGCCGCCCCCCGGAACCAGTAGGCCACGATCGTCGGACAGGTTCGCGTGGCAAGTGCCTTCAGCGCCGTCGCGACGGCCAGGGCCGTGTCTGAGTGCTCGACCCCGGCGCCAGGGCCGCCCGCGACGCCCTCGATGGCCACATCCGACCGGCCTCTTCCCAGCCTCTCGGCTTCGATACGTCGACGGTTCGGTTCCCCCACCTTCTGCGAGAGCCAGAACCGCGCCCGCGTGAAGAGTTGGAGGCTTCGGTCTTCGGGGCTGATGCGCGCGGAGTCGATGTCCCCATCCCGAAAGCGGAGGAGCGACCAGTCAGCGGCCTCGATCACTGGGTCGTCGCCACGAAAGCCATAGGCGCGGAGCGACGCCTCTGGCTCGTCCAGAAACAGCGAGAACGTCTCTTCAAGGAGGCAGCGAATCTCTGATTCATGAGCTGCCACGAGGGCTCTGCGACCCTCGGCGGACCAGTCCACAATCCGCGGGTACGGCTTCATGCGCCCCACCAGCGAAATGCAGCGAGATGCACGGGCTGACAGATCTCCGCGACAAGTTCGTCGACGGTCTCCGGCAGCGAAGGGACCATGGCGAGCGGCTCGAACGGAATCACGGCGCGTGGATCGAGGCTGGCCTTTTGGGCAGCCATGACTCTCGCTACATCCAGCCACCGAAGCGCTTCTTCCTTGGTCTTGAACCCATGTGCCTCCGCACGCCATTGAGCCAGGATGGTGCCTACCCAGCTCACCGCGCGCGCCAGTGCCACCGGCTCCCAGAGAGGTCCGAGTCGCCGGATGGCGCCGAAGCACTCCGCCACCATGGCCTTCACGAGGTCGTGGGCTGGCCAGGCGAGATCCAAAACGCCGGCTGCCCCGTTCATAAGGAATGACCGTACGAAGGCCGGAAGGCAGTCCCCGTCGAACGCCACGGTGGACAGCATCTCCGAGGATCCCCCGACCGCCGCCCAAATCTCCACGGCCGATGCGTTGGGGAGGAGCATCCGCCGGGTGTTGGCGAGGGTAAAGGAGCGATTGCCGCGGAGCCGGAGACCCACGGTGGACGCATTGAGCGCCCACGGATGCCCGACCCCGTAGAAACGCACGACGTTGGCGCGGTCTTCCACGGCCTCAATCGCGTTCACCTCCACGATGTCACGGCCGACGGGGTGGAGCGCCTCCGCGACCACATCGGGACGGTACCAACGGCGGAGAGTCCCGATGGCCGCCTCCCCGAAACGGGTCTCTCCATCCTCCCGTTCCGTGGCAAGCGTGCAGACAGTGAACGGCTCCGCCTCGGCCTTGATGGAGACGCGCCGCTCGAAGCCAATCGACGGGAGAAGCGACACGGAGCCGAAACGGACGGCCAGCGGGCGGCCCTCGACCGTCAGGGCCACCGCGGGCAAGCTGCGGAGCGCACCAGGCGCGAACACCCGAAGGTGACGCCCGTTTGATGGAGCCGAGCCGAGAACCTTCGTGAGGATCGGGTCGAGTTCCTGGACCAGCGAGGCCCAGGGTGCCGTCCGCGGTCCCGCCCGCCCATGCGTCGGAAAGTAGTCGTCGGACGTCGGCCGCAGGACCTCAGCGAGGTGGGTGGCGATTCTCGCGCCGGCGCCCGGTTCCGTGACGTGGCTGCGCTCCCGCAACTGTTTGCCCTCTCGCCAGAGGGCCAGGGCGACGAGTTCACCCATGCTCCCAACTGATAGACCGAGCACCACACACCATTCAGGAATTTCTCGAAGGCGCTGCTCGACGAGGCGGATCTCGGCGTCCGGATCGAGGAGGCCGTGGATCGCATCGACGCTCTCTGAAAAACCGCGCTCATGCATCTCCTCGCGCATCTCACCGCTCACACTTTGTTGCAAAAACGCCCATTGAGCGGACACAGTCTTCTGGATGCCGGATACCAGGCGCTCTACGTGAAAGGCGGCGGTTCGGCCCCGCAACTCGATCTGGTACCAGTCCATGGCGCACGTCGCCACCATCCACGCGGTGCCCGCCAGCGCAGAAGTTTCGGCAGCGGCGGCCAATTCCTCGGGAGAATTGGAGAACGGATCGAGCGCGGCTGTCGGGGGCGTCAGCGTTCCTCGGGCGCCCGGGAGGGCGGGAAGCGCCGCTGCGTCCGACAGGAACTGGAGCATGTGCTCGACGGCCCAAACGTCGTTGCCGAGTCGGCCCACGGTCTCATCGCCCACGCGCGAGAAGACTCGCGACCAGGCGTTCAACGGTGCGATCCGCAGATCGGCGCTGAGTTGAAGGCACGAAAGGTAGTGGGGTACGCGGGACTCGCCCTCTGGGATTCTGAGTTGCTGTGTGAGGAATTGACCGCCTGCGAAGAGCCACGCTCGCGACGGAGACCCCGTGGTACCCCAGAAGGCCCCTTGGTTGTCCGAAGGCTCACCCCAGTAGTGGTATTCGACCAAGCATAGGCCGTCGTTGAGCTCCTCGATGAAGTGGCTCCAGTTCGGGTCACCGTCGTCTCGGCCCTCCAGCCTCAACGCGATGGCGCGCCCGAGGTCGCGGTGCGCCAGGTATTGCATGTCGAAGGCGTCGCCCCCGGGCAGGTCCAGCCTCCGGAGCACGGCCGTTCTCGTGAGATCCCAGCGGTGAGCGGCGAACCGGACGCCCGCCGAATCTGCAATCATCTCATTGAGATCGGTGTCGGCCAGCGCAGCGGCGTCACTCGGCACCTCGCGGCAACACAGGGCCAGCTCCAGGATCGCCCGATTGCGCCGGAGAGTCGAGTAGCCATCACCGGTGAGGTCGCCCGCGTGCCGGAGGGCTTGCGCCCACCGTTCCAGCGCGACTTGGTCGTGATCTCGCGCACCGGAGTTGTAGACGGCGACCCACGCCCGGAGAACGACGGAGTCCGCGGACTCCGGGAGTCCGTCGATGAGGGCCGCAGCCCGCGCGACGGCCACTTGGTCGATCGGGAACAGCCCGAAAAAGCGCTCGTCGCCCGTGTCGCGTCGCGCGGCCTCGAGCCACATCCAGGCGGCCTCGACGCGCAGCCGAGCGC
This sequence comes from Pseudomonadota bacterium, assembly GCA_043750895.1. Taxonomy (GTDB): domain Bacteria; phylum Myxococcota_A; class UBA796; order UBA796; family SXON01; genus JAYVAS01. Next base: position 2,402 of record JAYVAS010000112.1, on the reverse strand, counting down.
GGTCGGCGTCGTCGAGTCCGGGGTCAGCCAGAACCTCATGGAGCCAGGAGACCCCGCGCAGGAGATTGTGCCGGGGCGACGACTGCCGGCGATCTGCGTACAACCGTGCGACGTGTAGCGCCTCGTCCGGCGTCGGGTCGCGATCGACAATCAAGTCCATCGCCTCTCGGAGCGCATCGGTCTGCCAGGCGTCCACGTCCTTGCCCGCCGGGGCAGTGCCGGAGAGGAGGCGATCAACCTCGTCCGTTTCCGCCTCACTGAGGGGGGAACCCACCACCTGCGGGCCGTGCAGCGGGCGCCGCTCGCAGGCGCCGACGAACCGATATCCAGCCCATGCGAGGGGGCTCGTCAGGCGTGTCGCGAGCGCGTGGATCTCGGCCGCGGGGAGCTTGCCATCGACGGGAAGGGGTCCGAGCACGCCGCCGATGCCTTGACCGGGTGGTGTCGCGATGCCCAGCTCGGCGAGAAACGAGCGTACCGCGTCCTCCTCGGCGGAGGTGTGCAGCAGTGCAACCAGTGTCGGCACGCCCTCGGCCAACCACCATCGTTGCGATTCGGCGAGAGCCTCGGGGGCGAGCTTCCCATCGTTCAGCGCCCGTCGAAACCGGGCCACGATGCACCCGGTTACGAAATCGGGCACGCTCCAGAGGGTGCCGATCGTGCTGCGCGCACCCGCCCGATGGAAGTCGATGTCAACTCCGAAGGCGTCGTCAACGTAGGGGATGAGCGGATCGTCGGGAAGGTTGATGCCGCTCCGACACGCCCACAGCTCGACACGCTCGACGCCGTACCAGACGGCTGCCTGCTGGTCCGGCTCAAAGGTTCCATCTACGAGGAGAATTCCAGGGTTCTCGACCTGACCGCCGTCACCGTGGGCATAGAACGTCACGACGTCTGCAAGCCGCGCTGCCTGCTCCATCGACCCGACCGTCGCGTGTTCGTTCAGAAGGCGGGTCTCGTTGGGAAGGTCGACCGACAGTGCAGCTACGTGAAAGCGAGTTGCGCTGTCACCCGGATGGTCGGCGGGGGCGATGGTCAGCACGCCCGCTCGTGGGGGCGAGTGGACGTGTCGACTCCAAAGGGGCATAAGTCCGGGTAGAACGCTGATCGCTCCGACGCGGGACACGAGGGGCGCATCCCGGCCGACGGCAGCCCAAGGCACGAGCGAGGCCAGAAGCGACGGGAGGATGATGAGGTGGTGTGTGCCCTCCGGGATGAGGCCGTGGAGATCGAGTGCCGGGAGAACCTCAGCCCATTCGAGGGGCGGTGCCGCACCGGCGTCGCCGTCCTGGTGGGGGGAATCGATCGCCCCGACCAGCAGCCGAAGCGTGAGGCCGTCTGGAACCGTCCGACGAGCGCACCGACCTTTCAGCTCTCCTTCCTCCAGCCATACGGCCGCGATGACCAGCTCGTCGGACAGGTGGACGCGAACGGCGACCCTTCCCGGTTCGTCAACGAGTACCGAGCGGAGCGCGCCGGGCGTCATGCCGTGATCCCACGGCTCCTTGTGTCCCGATGGCGTGCCTCGGGCCTCCAGGCACCGCTCGATGTCGAGCCGGCGCTGAAGGTGCTTCTGGGCGGCGCTTCGCAGCGCAGTGACGGGCGACGCATCTGTCGATGCGCGCGCCAGGTCGTCAACCTGAGAGCGGATTACGTGCAGTCCGTGGGACGTCTCCGCGGTGGCAGCCGCCTCCGCGATGGCTGGCTCCAGTAAAGCTATGTGAAGCCGGAGCATTTCGCGCTGGGCGGAGTCTGGGATGTACCCGATCCGGCTAGCCAACTCGTCGAGCTGCTTCGCCGCAAAGCCGTGAGCCTGCAGCACCTCACTGACCGCGCGTACCACCGGATCCGTCGGGAGCGCTCGGGCATATCCGCTCACATGGTCGTAGTACCTCAAGCCAGACACGTTCTCGATTTCCAGAAATGCGGCGACCGCATCCCCTTGGTCGACCCAACCCCGTGCGGCGAGCACCCCGAACTGCTGGGCACGGACGGCGGCGTGGTCAGCGAGGTGGTCAGCGAGCGCCAGCTGGCGCGCCTCCATCGCCTTCTGAATGTTCCTCCGAGCGACCGCGACGGCCTGCGCAGGGTGCCCGAGCGTCAAAAAGAGTTCTACCAAGCTGGAGTGAAGATCCTCCGGAAGCATGTGGAGCTCGACCGACTTGGCGACTCGGAGCGCACGCTCATCGTCGCCGAGCTCGTGAGCGGCCGCCGCGATCGAGACGCGCGCCTGCATCGCCTCCTGAGTAGTCCCCGCTTTCTCCGCGTCCGCGCAGAGCGACAACGCTCGTTCCAAATCCCCCGGCTTGCGTCGATCATGCAGAACCGATGCCAGATTCATCAGCGGCTTTGCCAGGCGAGAACGATTACGCCCCCCGGAGAGAGCGGCAACGGCAGGATGT
>JAYVAS010000111.1:0-6621 GCA_043750895.1 Pseudomonadota bacterium | reverse complement strand
CTGCGCGACGTGCGCTACGGCTTTTCAGGTGCCAACCACCTCGAGGCCGAGAAGGACACTTCCAACCCGTATTTCACCTTCGACCCAAGCAAGTGCATCGTCTGCTCCCGCTGTGTGCGCGCCTGCGAGGACATCCAGGGCACCTTCGCGCTCACCGTCGAAGGTCGCGGTTTCGACTCGGTGATCTCGGCGGGCGGCACCGACTTCATGTCCTCGGAGTGCGTGTCCTGCGGCGCCTGCGTCCAGGCCTGCCCCACCGCGACGCTGATGGAGAAGAGCATCATCGACGCGGGGCAGCCCGACCACGTGGTGAAGACCACCTGCGCGTATTGCGGCGTGGGGTGCTCGTTCCGCGCCGAGGTGAAGGGCAACGAGGTGGTCCGGATGGTGCCGGAGAAGACGGGGCAGGCCAACGACGGCCACTCCTGCGTCAAGGGGCGCTTCGCGTGGGGCTACGCCACCCACAGGGACCGGGTCACCAAGCCGATGATCCGGAAGAGCCCCGACGACCCGTGGAACGAGGTGAGCTGGGCGGAGGCGCTGCGCTACGCCGCGAGCGAGATCAAGCGCATCCAGGAGACCTACGGCCAGGCGTCGGTGGGGGGTATCACCTCCTCCCGCTGCACGAACGAGGAGACCTGGCTGGTGCAGAAGCTGGTGCGCGCCGGCTTCGGGAACAACAACGTGGACACCTGCGCGCGCGTGTGTCACTCGCCCACCGGCTACGGCCTCAAGGCCACCTTGGGTGAGTCCGCGGGCACCCAGAACTTCGAGTCGGTGGAGTACGCCGACGTCGTCGTGGTGATCGGCGCCAACCCCACCGAGGGTCACCCCGTGTTCGCCAGTCGATTGAAGCGGCGGTTGCGCGAGGGAGCGCAGCTCATCGTCGTGGATCCCCGCGCGATCGACCTGGTGCGGCAGCCACACATCGAGGCGGCGTACCACCTCCAGCTCCGGCCCGGCACCAACGTCGCCGTCGCCAACGCGCTGGCGCACGTCATCGTGACCGAAGGGCTCGCCGACGACGCCTTCGCGCGCGCCCGCTGCGACGTCGTCGAGTACGACAAATGGCGCGCCTTCGTGAGCGAGCCGCGCAACTCTCCCGAGGCCCTGGAGGCGGTGTCCGGGGTGCCCGCCGCCTCGGTGCGGGGGGCCGCCCGGCTCTACGCGGGCGCCAGGAACGGGGCGATCTACTACGGTCTCGGTGTCACCGAACACAGCCAGGGCAGCACGATGGTCATCGCCATCGCCAACCTCGCCATGGTGACCGGCAACCTCGGCCGGGTCGGGGTGGGCGTGAACCCGCTCCGGGGCCAGAACAACGTCCAGGGCGCCTGCGACATGGGCTCGTTCCCCCACGAGCTGCCCGGGTACCGGCACGTGTCCGACGCCGGGGTACGCGCCAGCTTCGAGAACATCTGGGGCGTGGCCCTGGAGGCGGAGCCCGGACTGCGCATCCCCAACATGTTCGACGCGGCGTTGGAAGGGAGCTTCAAGGCCATCTACGTGCAGGGGGAGGACATCGCCCACTCCGACCCCGATCTGCACCACGTCGAGTCGGCGCTTCGTGCCATGGAATGTGTGATCGTGCAGGACATCTTCCTGAACGAGACCGCCCGGTTCGCGCACGTCTTCCTGCCCGGCGCCACCTTCCTCGAGAAGGACGGGACCTTCACCAACGCCGAGCGCCGCATCGGTCGGGTACGCAAGGTGATGCCGTCCTTGTCCGGCATGGCGGATTGGGAGATCACCTGCGCGCTCGCGCAGGAGCTGGGCTACCCCATGCACTACGACCATCCCTCGCAGATCATGGACGAGATCGCGTCGTTGATGCCCACCTTCACCGGGGTGAGCTACGCCAAGCTGGACGCCCTCGGCAGCATCCAGTGGCCGTGCAACGACCAAACCCCAGAGGGCACCCCCACCATGCACGTGGACACCTTCGTGCGGGGGAAGGGCCGTTTCATGGTGACCGAGTTCGTGGCCACCGAAGAGCGCGTCACGCCGATGTACCCGCTCCTGCTCACCACCGGCCGCATCCTCACCCACTACAACGTCGGCGCCCAGACCCGCCGTACCCAGAACGTGCGCTGGCACGCCGAAGACGTGCTCGAGATCCACCCCCACGACGCCGAGGAGCGCGGCATCAACCACGGTGATTGGGTGTTCCTCAAGAGCCGCGTCGGGGAGACCCGTTTGCGGGCGGACCTCACCGAGCGCGTCCAACCGGGCGTGGTCTACACCACCTTCCACCACCCCGTGACCCGGGCCAACGTCATCACCACCGACCTCTCCGACTGGGCCACCAACTGCCCCGAGTACAAGGTGACCGCGGTGCAGGTGCGTCGGGCGCCCGCGTCCCACCCGACCGTGGCGACACCGCACGCCGCCCTGCAGGGGAAGTAGCCGTGGACGCCCTCAAGCTGGCCCGGATGGCCAACCAGATCGGCGCTTTCTTCGAGTCCGAGCCGGACCACGGTTTGGCGGTGGAGGGCGTGGCCAGTCACCTTCGGCGTTTCTGGGAGCCACGGATGCGCACCCAACTCCTGGCATGGATCGACGAGACCGGCGGTCCGGCGCTGACGCCCCTGGTCTTGGAGGCGGTGAACACCAACCGGGAGCGCCTGGGGGCGCGAACCCCGAGGAATCCGGCCCCGGCGCCACGGTGAGCGAGGTCCCGGGCGCACCCCGCACCCGGTCGGTGGCGGTGCGCCGCTTCCCCGAGGGGGACGGCGCCGACCAGGTGGCCGTCGAGGAGCCGCTGGAGATCCGGGTCGAGGGCATCCCCACCGCGGTCACCATGCGCACGCCCGGCGACGACTTCGACCTCGTGCTCGGCTTCCTCGCCACCGAGGGGGTCATCGACGGCATCGATGACGTGCGGGCGATCGCCGAAGTGGGCGAGAACACCGTGGATGTCCGCCTCTCCGAAGGGGTGCCCACGGCGCGGGCACGCTCCGCGGATCGCCAGTTGTACGCCAACAGCTCGTGCGGCATCTGTGGCATCGCCTCCATCGACCGCCTGATCAAACAGGGCCGGGCGCTTCCCCGGTGGGAGCCCGAAGTGGAGATGCTCGGCGCGCTCCCCGACCGGCTCCGGGCGCTCCAACGCGGCTTCGAGACCACCGGCGGCCTCCATGCCGCGGCGCTGTTCGACGCCGACGGGGCGCTGACCAACCTGCGGGAAGACGTGGGGCGTCACAACGCCGTGGACAAGGTGCTCGGAGCGCGGCTCCGCGCCGACGACCTGGACTTCGCGCGACAGGGTCTTTTGGTGTCGAGCCGGGCCGGGTTCGAGATCGTCCAGAAGGCGCTGGTGCTCGGCGTCCCGGCGGTCGCCACGGTGGGCGCGCCCACGTCGCTGGCGGTGGACGCGGCGGTGAAGGCCGGATTGGTCCTGTACGGGTGGGTACGGGGGGACCGGTGCACGCGGTACGCCTGAACCACCGGCGCAGGCGCGGGTCGCTCAACGAAATGTCGTTGCGTCGCCAACCAAGCTTCGCTACGGCAGCGCATGGACCCCATCTTCGACTATGCGGCTGATCTGCACGGCCTCACCGCCCTCGTCGCCGGGCGAGCCGAGACCGAGGAGGTGGTCGATAGCGCGCTGCACGCCCTCGCCGCGCTGATCCCCCACGAGCTCGCGGTGGTCTTCCGCCTCGATGGCGGTCGCCTCAGGGCGGTGGCGGCGAGTGGGCGTCTGTCCGGGCCGAGCATCCTCGCCCACACCCTGGAGCTCTCCGCCTGGCCCACCCTCCGCCGGGCCCTGGAGCTGCGCGTTCCCATCGCGGTCGCGGAACACCAGCACGCCGGCCCCGAGGGCGACCTCTTCGACGGCGTGCTCGACCTGCCCCACGGCCATGCCTGCATGGTCGTCCCCCTGTTCGCCGGGGCGGAGAGCCTCGGCATCATCTCGCTCGACGGCGCGACCTGCGGAATGTACCCGCCCGAGCACGTCCGCATCGCCGGGGTCTACGGCCAGCTCGTGTCGCTCGCGCTGATGTTGGCCGATCAGAACGCGCTCCTCGATCGATACCGGCACCAACTCAAGGAGCAGAACCGCCTGCTGGTGGAGGAGATCGGGCGCGACCACGCGTGCCGACGGATCGAGGCCACCCGCTCGGCGCGCATGGCCGACGTGGCCCGCCAGGCCCGTCAGGTCGCGTCCGCCAGCCTGCCCGTGCTCATCCGGGGCGAGACCGGCACCGGCAAGGAGGTGCTCGCCCACGCCATCCACGGCTGGAGCCCCCGCGTTGGCGGCCCGTTCGTGAAGCTCAACTGCTCTGCGATCCCCGAGAACCTCGTCGAGAGCGAGCTGTTCGGGCACGTCAAGGGTGCGTACACCGGCGCCAATCGGGAGCGTCGGGGGCGCTTCGTCACGGCCAACGGGGGCACCGTGCTGCTCGACGAGATCGGTGATCTGCCGCTCGACGCCCAGGGCAAGCTGCTTCGGGTGCTCCAGGAGGGCACCTTCGAGCCGGTGGGCTCCGATCGCACCGTGCGCGTCGACGTGCGGGTGCTCGCCGCCACCCACGTCGACCTCGAGAAGGCGGTGGCGGAGGGCCGATTCCGTCGAGACCTCTACTACCGCCTCGCGGTGTTCCCGCTTCACCTTCCGCCCTTGCGGGAGCGGCCCGAGGACATCGTGAGCATCGCGGAGGACGCCCTGGCGTTCGAGGCCGGCCGCTCCCGTCGCGGCCCGTGGACGCTCCCAGCCGAGAGCCGCCGGGCAATGGAGCAGGCCCCGTGGCCGGGCAACCTGCGGCAACTCCTGAACGCGCTCGAGCGGGCCACCATCCTGCACCCGAGCGGCGCGATCCCGCCCGAGAGCCTGGGAATCGGGGGGCAGGGGGAGCAAGCCCCCCCCGCAACGCCCCCCCCGCAGGTGCCGGGCGCCGCGTCCGCCCCCGAGCCCCTCGTGAGCTTCGAGGAGAACGAGCGTCGGTATCTGGCCGCCGTCCTGCGTCACACCAACGGCAAGCTCTACGGAGCGGGCGGCGCGGCCGAGATCGTCGGCCTGCTGCCGACCACCCTCCGGAGCCGGCTGGTGAAGCTGGGTCTGCGGTAGCGGGCGGGCACGCGGCGCCGATGGGGCCCAGCAACGGTATTTCGTTGCTGCACCGATATTTCGCTACCCAGAACCGACGATGCCGGCCGGATGCGTCCCAAGTCCTTGAACTTACGTTCGGCACGGGTCTTGCAATACCTCCCTGCCTTTGGCCTATCGACTGACCCGCACCCACCGGAGCGAACCCATGACCCCGACCCGCCTCCTCCTGTCACTCACCCTTCTCCTCACCGCCTGTGAGACCCCGGCGCCCCCGGCCGCACCCACCGCGCCGGCTGCGCCCGCGCCCACCGCCTCCACTGAGGCCGGTCCGACGCCGGGCGAGCTCACCTCCCCCAAGGTTTGGTGGCCCGAGCGGCTCGACCTCTCCCAGCTCCGGCAGAACGCCCGCGCGGCGACCGGTCCCGGGAGCGACGCCGACTACGCCGCCGCCTTCGCCACCGTCGACCTCGACGTGCTCAAGGGCGAGCTCGAGGCGGTGATGAAGACCTCCCAGGATTGGTGGCCGGCCGACTATGGCAACTACGGTCCGTTCTTCATCCGGATGTCCTGGCACAGCGCCGGCACCTACCGCGTGAGCGACGGCCGCGGCGGTGCCGCGGGTGGGCAACTGCGCTTCGAGCCCCTCAACAGTTGGCCGGACAACACCAACCTCGACAAAGCGCGCCGGCTCCTCTGGCCCCTCAAGCAGAAGTACGGAGAACGCATCTCCTGGGCCGACCTGATGGTCCTCGCCGGCACGGTGGCCATGGAGTCGATGGGCTTCCAGACCGTCGGCTACGCCGGCGGCCGGGCCGACGACTGGGAGCCGGAGCTGGTGTACTGGGGGCCCGAGGCCACCATGCTCGAAGACAAACGTTACAGCGGCGACCGGAAGCTGGCCAAGCCGCTGGCGGCGGTCCAGATGGGGCTCATCTACGTCAACCCCGAGGGCCCCAACGGCAACCCGGACCCGTTGCTCGCCGCCAAGGACATCCGCGAGACCTTCGGTCGCATGGCGATGAACGACGAGGAGACCGTGGCCCTGATCGCCGGCGGACACTCCTTCGGAAAGGCACACGGCGCCCACAAGCCCGCCGACTGCGTCTCGGTGGAACCGGCCGCGGGCGGGGTCGAGCAGCAGGGCATGGGCTGGAACAACAAGTGTGGCACCGGCAAGGGCGCCGACGCGGTGACCAGCGGCCTCGAAGGCGCCTGGACCTCGAGCCCGGCGGCATTCACCACCCAGTACCTCGACAACCTGTTCCAATTCGAGTGGGTGCAGACCAAGAGCCCCGGTGGCGCGACGCAGTGGATTCCCAAGGATGGCGCCGCGGCCGCCCTGGTGCCCGACGCGCACGACCCGACCAAGCGGCACGCGCCGATCATGTTCACCACCGACCTCGCGTTGAAGTTCGACCCGATCTACAAGGAGATCTCCCAGCGCTTCCAGAAGAACCCCAAGGACTTCGAGGTGGCCTTCGCCCGCGCCTGGTTCAAGCTCACCCACCGTGACATGGGCCCCCGCGCCCGGTACGTCGGCGCCAAGGTTCCGGCCGAAGCGATGAGCTGGC